>CAIRNC010000515.1 GCA_903879875.1 uncultured Bacteroidota bacterium | reverse complement strand
TTTTGGCTAAAAACTTAGTTGGTAAACAGTTTTCGAAAGGTTTTTTTGAAAGTACAGATCAAGCTGATTTTGAAAACTTCAAAGAAGGCGATAAAAACATTCCTTATCAAATCCTTGCCGAATGTAAAGGTGCTGATTTAGTTGGTATTCGTTACGAACAATTGATACCTTTGGCTTTGCCATACCAAAATCCAGAAGATGCTTTTAGAGTAATTGCAGGTGATTTCGTTACTACCGAAGACGGAACTGGAATTGTGCACACTGCTCCAACTTTTGGTGCCGATGATGCTAAAGTGGCCAAAGAAGCAACACCAGAAGTTCCGCCGATGTTGGTTTTAGACGAAAATGGCAATCCTGTTCCGTTGGTTGATTTACAAGGAAAATTCATTCAAGGTTTGGGTGAATATTCTGGAAAATATGTTAAAAACGAATATTATAATGATGGCGAAGCACCAGAACGTTCTGCTGATGTGGAAATTGCTATTCAATTAAAAGAAGAAAACAAAGCGTTCAAAGTAGAGAAATATGTGCACAGTTACCCGCATTGCTGGAGAACAGACAAACCTATTTTATATTATCCGCTGGATTCATGGTTTATAAAAATTACCGAAGTTCGGGATCGAATGTTCGATTTGAACGAAACCATCAACTGGAAACCAAAAGCTACTGGAGAAGGTCGTTTTGGGAATTGGCTGAAAAATGCCAATGATTGGAATTTATCTCGTTCTCGTTTTTGGGGAATTCCATTGCCTATTTGGAGAACGGAAGATGGAACAGAAGAAATTTTGATTGGTTCAGTAGAAGAATTATACAACGAAATTGAAAAAGCGATTTCGGCTGGTTTCCAATCAGAAAATCCATTCAAAGGTTTTGAAATTGGAAATATGGACGAAACGAATTATGATTTAATTGACCTACACAAAAATGTAGTCGATGAAATTACCTTGGTTTCTGCATCAGGAAAACCTATGAAGCGGGAAGCAGATTTAATTGACGTTTGGTTTGACTCAGGCGCAATGCCTTATGCGCAATGGCATTATCCTTTTGAAAACGCAGACAAAATTGACGAAAACAAAGATTTTCCAGCCGATTTTATAGCCGAAGGAGTCGATCAAACGCGTGGTTGGTTTTATACTTTGCATGCCATTTCCATATTAGTTTTTGACAAAGTAGCTTATAAAAATGTAGTTTCAAACGGTTTGGTTTTAGACAAAAACGGACAAAAAATGTCTAAACGTCTAGGAAACGCAGCCGATCCTTTCGAAACATTAAATGAATATGGTCCCGATGCTACACGTTGGTACATGATTTCAAATGCAAATCCGTGGGATAATTTAAAATTCGATTTAGAAGGAATTGCTGAAGTTCGTCGTAAATTTTTCGGAACCTTATACAACACGTATTCTTTCTTTGCCTTATATGCCAATATAGATAATTTTGTTTACGCAGAAGCTGAAATTCCATTAAACGAAAGACCCGAAATTGACCGTTGGATTATTTCTGAGTTGAATACTTTAATAAAAGTAGTTGATGCTGCTTATGCCGATTATGAACCAACAAAAGCTGCTCGTGCCATATCAGAATTCGTACAAGAAAATTTAAGTAATTGGTACGTTCGCTTGTGCCGTCGACGTTTTTGGAAAGGGGACTATGCTCAAGATAAAATTGCTGCTTACCAAACATTATATACCTGTCTATTGACTGTTAGTAAACTAGGTGCGCCTATTGCTCCCTTTTTTATGGACAAACTTTACAGAGATTTAACAATTTCTACACAGTCAGAAAAATATGACAGTGTACATTTGGCAAAATTTCCAGATTCGGTTGAAAACTTTGTTGATAAATCATTAGAGAGCAAAATGCAGAAAGCACAAACCATTTCATCATTGGTATTATCGCTTCGAAAAAAGGAAATGATAAAGGTGCGTCAGCCCTTGCAAAAGATAATGATTCCAATACTTGACGAGCAACAACGCCTTGAAATTGAAGCTGTTTCTGACCTAATAAAAGCAGAAGTAAATGTGAAGGAAATTGAATTATTGGATGACGCTTCAGGTATTTTAGTGAAGCAAATTAAGCCCAATTTCAAAGCATTGGGACCTCGTTTTGGGAAAGATATGGGTTTGATTGCCAAAGAGATACAATCTTTTTCTGCAGAACAAATTAGTGAAATAGAAAAAAAGGGCAACACAACTATTGTTATATCAGGAAATAGTGTAATTTTATCACAAGATGAAGTTGAAATTTCTTCGCAAGATATTGAAGGTTGGTTGGTCGCAAATGCTAACGGAATTACAGTTGCACTAGATATAGTACTTACCGAAAAATTGAAGCAAGAAGGAATTGCGCGAGAATTAGTTAATCGAATTCAGAATATCCGTAAAGATTCTGGTTTTGAAGTAACAGATAAAATAAAGGTTCAACTACAGCGATGTGGTAATTTAGAAGCCGCTATTTCTGAAAATGAAAATTACATAAAATCAGAAACGTTGACAGAAACATTGGTTTTTGAAGACCATTTGAAAGATGGAATTGAAATTGAATTTGACGAAATAAAAACAATGATATTAATTTCAAAATAATATAAAAATGACAGATGAAATTGCAAGATATTCTGATGCAGATTTGGCAGAATTTAAAGATTTAATAGTAAAAAAAATAAACAAAGCACAAGCCGACTTAGAGTTGATAAAAAGTGCTTATATGAACGACTTGAATAACGGAACCGATGACACTTCACCTACTTTCAAAGCTTTTGAAGAAGGTAGCGAAACCATGTCGAAAGAAGCCAATTCACAGTTGGCAATTCGTCAAGAAAAATTTATTCGTGACCTTAAAAATGCACTTTTCCGTGTAGAAAACAAAACCTATGGAACTTGTAAAGTAACAGGTAAATTAATTAGTAAAGAACGTTTGTTAGTAGTTCCTCATGCAACAATGAGTATTGAAGCGAAGAACGCGCAAAGATAAATCATAAATTATCAAATATTTAACGCTCCAATAGGGGCGTTTTTTATGAATAATAATGCTATTTTTGCACCTCAATTTTTAAAAAAATGAATCTAAAAAAAGCTTACTTAATTGTATTCCTTATACTACTAACGGATCAGATTACAAAAATATATGTCAAAACCCATTTTGTATTAAGGGAAGACGTTACTGTTTTTAAATGGTTTAAAATTTTGTTTATCGAAAACGAAGGCATGGCTTGGGGAACGGAAATTCCAGGTACTTATGGAAAATTAATTTTAACCGTTTTTCGATTAATAGCCGTTTCAGGAATTGGTTATTGGCTATGGGATGCTGTAAAAAAGAGAGGTTCTAATTACTTAATAGTTGCCATTTCTTTAATCCTAGCGGGTGCTTTTGGGAATATCATCGACTCTGTTTTTTACGGTTTGCTTTTTGATGATAGCAGTAATAATATAGCTACTTTTTATTCTAGTACCCCTTACGGTCAATTTTTGCATGGCAAAGTAGTGGACATGCTATACTTTCCGTTTATTGAAAATTATGAATTGCCTCAATGGCTACCAATTGTAGGAGGAAAAGAAATTACTTTTTTTAATGCTATTTTTAATATTGCCGACATGGCTATTTCGACAGGCGTTGGAATTCTAATTGTTTTTAACAAAAAAGCTTTTCATAAAAATCATTAAAAACTATAGGTCGAATCTGGTGTAACACAATAATCTAATTTTATATCTAATTCTGAAATTTCTGAAATAATTGATTCTGCTTCAAAGAAAGAGAGTCCTATTTTAATTGTTTCAGCATTACATTCTGATAAAAATTTATCATAAAACCCTTTTCCATAGCCTACCCTATTTCCTTTTTCGTCAAAAGCCAATAAAGGCACAAAAACCACTTCAATTTTTGAATTTGGCACTTCAATTCCATCTTCGGGTTCTGGAACATTAAATTTGTTTTTCCGGATAGTCGTATTGTCTGTCAACAGATAATGAGTCATAGAAATAGCCGAAAAATCCGTTTTTGAAATCACGATTTCTTTGTCTTTTCCAGCAAGCAGATGCAAAATGAATTCGGTTTGGATTTCTTTTTGTTCTAAAATGGATAAGAAAACATGAAAATAGGTTTTGTTCCAAATTGGAAGTTTTATTAAAGCATTGGCAATTGCAATACTTTTTTCTTCTATTTCGTTTTCAGAAAGTTGATTTCTTAATAGTTTGTATTTTATTCTTAACTCTTTTTTGTTCATAACATCAATAAATAAAACCCTAAATTTACTAATAAAACCGGCTAGTTTATTAAACTCGTG
>CAIRNC010000514.1 GCA_903879875.1 uncultured Bacteroidota bacterium | reverse complement strand
TCGACAGGTGTCGCAGGAAGCAAGATAATAGATAGTGTTCATTTTTTAAATATATATACAAAGGAAATTCATTTAATGCGTAAATTGATTAATTTTATCAAAATTTTTAGACATGACCCACGCTTTTGAAATCACGAACCAAAGCAGAAAAATTATTTCAGAACTTCTTGAAAATCTTTCCTTAGAACAGCTCAACAAAATTCCGGATGGGTTTAACAATAATATTATTTGGAACATTGGACATATCATTGTGGTGCAACAAATGCTCGTTTACCTTTTATCGGATTTGCCAATGCTAGTTTCTGATGAAATGGTTCAAAAATACAAGCGAGGAACGAAGCCCGAGCAAGACGTAACGCCTTCCGAAATTGCTGAAATACAATTTTTATTGTTTGAATCGATTGCTAAAACAGAGGTGGATTATAATAGTAATACATTTAAAAACTACAAAGAATTCACCACCATGACAGGGTTTAATTTAAAAAACGTTGAAGATGCTTTGGCGTTTAATTATTACCACGAAGCCATTCACACAGGGGTTATTATGGGTATTAAAAAGTTTGTGTAAATTCATTTGGATACAGAACACAAGGCTAAATATTGTGTTTTACCTAAATTTCTGAAACAGAAAAACCTATCTTTTTTAAATTCTCCCAAAACGAAGGATACGATTTTGAAACCACTTCTGCATTTTCAATGATTATGCTTTTTTTTAAGGCGAGAGGTGCAAAAGCCATTGCCATCCTGTGATCGTTGTAGGTTTCAATTTTAATATCTGAGTTCCTTCTCTTTGAAGGTGCTAATGTTAAACTATCAGCCGTTATTGAGACTGTAGCACCTAATTTTGATAATTCCTTTTGTAAAGCTTCTAAGCGATCAGTTTCTTTGATTTTTAAAGTATGTAATCCTGTCAAATGGCACTCCAGTCCAAGTCCAAAACAAGTTACTGCAATTGTCTGTGCAATATCCGGCGAGTTATTCAGGTTACAAATTATAGGTTGTAGCTCGTGGGGTGTACTTTTTGAAACCATCATTGAATTATTAGTGTTGAAAATTGTTTCTACCCCAAATTTTTCAAAAATAGCAACCAAAGTTGCATCACCTTGCAAACTGTTTTCTTTAAAATTTGATAACGTAATTTGTGTTCCAATATCCGATAAAGCAATTATGGAATAAAAATAAGAAGCTGAAGACCAATCGCTTTCTATTGCAATAGTTTGGTAATCTATATCCGATTTGTGTTGTATTTTAATTATATTCGACTCAAAAGAGGTTGTTATGCCAATTTTATTTAGCAATGCCAAAGTCATTTTGATATAAGGCAATGAAGTAATTTCGCCAACCAACGTCAATTCCAAGCCGTTTTCAAGTTTTGGAGCAATTAAAAGCAAAGCGGAAATGTATTGACTGCTCACATCTGCTTTTAAAGAAATAGCGGATGTAGTGATTTTTTTTCCTGTGATTTGCAAGGGCGGAAAACCTTCATTTTCCAGATATTCAATATGAGCGCCAAGTTGCCGAAGTGCATCCACAAGAATTTTTATTGGACGCTCTTTCATTCGTGAAGAACCCGTCAAAGTGGTAGTCTTTCCTTCTTGAATAGCGAAAAAAGCAGTCAGAAATCGCATCGCAGTTCCCGCATGATGTACATCAATTACTTCATCTTTGGTTTGCACCGCTTTAATCATACCTTCGGAATCATCTGAGTTCGAAGCATTTTCTACACGGATTTTAGGGTACAATGCTTGGAGCAACAACAGCCGGTTGGTCTCCGATTTTGAACCTGTAATACGAATTTCTTGATCTTGAAGTACAAATGATTGGTCTAAATGTAAATTCATGCTTGAAAAAGTAACTTGTTAAATCCTAGTTGGGCATAAATACCTATTTGTACATTTTAACTTTCTTTCGTTTAACTAAATAAAGTTATTTCAAAAACGAATTAACATACAGTTCAACGCTTTTCAATTCTTCGTCAGAAAAGGTTTTGGTTACAGCAAAATTGGCTTTCATTACTTCATATTGTGTTGGGTCTACTAATGCTTCGCCTTCCCCTTTTAAAAACGAAATCATGTTTCCGTTTTTTTCTTTGTAAATTTTAGCAATGTCTTGAAGGCTTGGCCCGACTAATTTTATGTCTGGTTTGTGGCATGTAATACACATTCCTTTTCCTTCAAAAATAGTTTTTCCAATTGAAATTGGAGATTCAACAACGGGTGTGCTAGGTTTCCCAAAAGATTCTTGATTTTCTTTTTTGCAAGAAAATACAATAAACAATACGGATAATAAGATTAACTTTTTCATTTGTAAATATTTTTTTATCTATTCAATATAACAGCCGCTTCTTTAGCAAAATATGTCGAAATCAAACTAGCTCCTGCTCTTTTGATGCACATTAATTGTTCCATCATAATCTTGTCATGATCCAACCAACCCATTTCCGAAGCGGCTTTGATCATCGCATATTCGCCAGAAACGTGAAAAACCGTTACCGGAACATTTACCGCATTTTTCACTTCACGAACAATGTCAAGATAGGCAATTCCTGGTTTTACCATGACCATATCTGCACCTTCTTCGACATCCATTAAGGCTTCTTTTATGGCTTCAATGCGGTTGGCATAATCCATTTGATAGGTTTTTTTGTCTTTTGGAACAACAATGTCGGCGTCTTTTGGTGCACTTCCCAAAGCATCTCTAAACGGACCATAAAAAGCGGATGCATATTTAGCAGAATAGCTCATAATGCCAACATTTTGAAATCCTGCAGCATCCAATCCTTGACGTAAACGCAATACGCGTCCGTCCATCATATCGCTTGGTGCTACAAAATCGGCTCCAGCTTGTGCGTGAGAAACTGCCATTTTTACCAAAGCTTCATTGGTAGCATCATTGGCAATGTCACCATTTTCAATGATTCCATCGTGTCCATAAATGGAATACGGATCGAGTGCTACATCAGGCATTACAATCATTTCTGGACAAGCTTTTTTGATGGCTTTGATAGCTCTTTGCATCAAACCATCTGGATTCCATGCTTCTTTTCCAGTGTTATCTTTTAGAGATTCGTCAACTTTTACGTAAATGTTTACAGCACGAATTCCAAGTGCAAAAAGTTCTTTTACTTCTTCCACAGTTAAATCAATCGAACGACGGTAAATTCCAACCATAGAAGGTATTTCTACTTTTACGTTTTCTCCTTCTGCAATGAACATTGGAAACATAAAATCAGATGGACTTAATGTTGTTTCTCTAACTAAGGAACGAATGCTTTCATTCACTCGTAATCTTCTAGGTCTTTGTAATGGATACATAAACTATGCTGTTTTTAGATTGTAAATTTATTATAAATTAAATATTATAGCCCGATTTTTTTTGCACTTTTATCATAGTATTCTTTTAATTTTCTAGGAGGGTTAAAACGGTATCCTAAAGTTGCGTTTAAACTCGAAACGTTATCATTCAATTGTATTTTGGCTTCGCTATTCTGAAGAAATGCTATATAATTTACGTTACAAAAAGTATAAAACGAATCGGTATTGTAACCAATTTTTAAACTCCCACTAGACTCTAAAATCCTAGAAACATCTCCATCAATATTGCTAATGCCTCCACCAATAGAAAGTCCTGCTGATATTAGTATTTTATTATTAATAACAAAATTATAATAATACGAAGGCGATACTGTTATTTCAAAAATGTCACTTCGCGAATTTGGATTCCCATCATTCAAATCAAAATTGGTATAAAAGAATGAAAAATTAGGAATAAAACTACCCGAACTTTTGGTTTGCCATTGTTTTTGATTAGCTATCGTTCTAAAAGAAAAATTTGGATTAAAAATATAGGACGTAACTCCTCCAATTTTTGTTGACCTTAAATTTGGGAAAAGAACGGTTGTGGCTCCTTCGCTAATATAAAATCCTTTTTGATTGATGAAACTTAGCGTTTGCATCCATTGTTTTACAATGAATCTTGTGCTGATATTAAACAGTTTTGAATTGCCATTGTCTTTGTTTACATCAAAAAACTGAGGTGAAAATCCATAAGAAATATCTACAAATTTATAAGAAACACTTAGCCCAATTTGTTCTCTTCGATTCGGAATTAAATATAAAGTGGTTTTGGTTCCATTTGAATTGGTGTTAACAAACTGGAAATTATTGGAAACATCCAAATAATACAAACTAGCAATTACTTTGTCATCATACGTTTTAAAATAAGGATTGGCAATAGTTTTGTCTTGAGCATAACAGTCAAGTATACCACCAATTAGAATCAAATAAAACGTTTTTATACCCATTCCTGAGGATTTTCTAATACTTCAACTAATTTTTCTTCTTCACTTCCTTTTTCAGGATGATGGTCGTAAACCCACTGCACATGGGGTGGCAAACTCATCAGGATACTTTCGATTCTGCCGTTGGTTTTCAAGCCAAACAATGTGCCTTTGTCGTGAACCAAATTGAATTCGACATAACGACCACGACGAATTTCTTGCCAAGTTCTATTGGCATCCGAATATAATCTATTTTTTCTTCTTTCTACAATTGGAACGTAAGCTTCAAGAAAGCTGTTGCCAACTTCGCTAACAAAATTGAACCAATTTTCCATTGACATGTCGTCGGTTGCTTTGCAATAATCGAAAAACAAACCGCCAATTCCTCGGGCTTCATTGCGATGGGCATTCCAAAAATAGGCATCGCATTGTTTTTTATATTTTGGATAAAATTCCGGATTGTGCTTATCACAAGCAGTTTTACAGGTTTGATGAAAGTGTTTTGCATCCTCCTCAAACAAATAATATGGCGTTAAATCCTGCCCACCACCAAACCATTGCTGAATCACATTTCCGTTATCATCATACATTTCGAAATAGCGCCAATTCGCGTGAACTGTTGGCACCATTGGACTTTTTGGATGCAAAACCAAACTCAATCCGCAGGCAAAAAAATCAGCTTCGCCTACGTTGAATAATTTTTGCATCGAATCAGGTAATTTTCCGTGAACTGCTGAAATATTCACACCGCCTTTTTCGAAAACTTTTCCGTTTTCAATCACACGTGTTCGTCCGCCACCGCCTTCTGGTCGTTCCCAAATATCCTCACGGAATTTTGTTTCACCATCTGCAGCTTCCAATCCTGCACAGATTTGGTCTTGAAGATTTTGTATGTATTGGTAGAATTTGTTTTTCATTTCATTATCACGGATAAAAACCATAAAACCCATATTATTAAAATCATAAAACTATATTGAATATCAATATAAAATTTCACTTTATTGATGATGTTTGAAATAATTATCCAAAGCAATGTTAATAAAAACACTATTGAAGACAACATTAGTAACCCAATAATAAACATTCCTGAACCTTCTAATTTATTAGTTTTATCAAGAGCCGGGACAGTCGTAAAAAACTCAAATATTACTAAAAAACTCCATAAAACACTTGTTATTACAGGAATTAAATTATTACGATTGGCAACTAATTTTATAAACATATTTATTAAACACTACGTTATTATTAGGACTGTTGCCCATACTCCTTCACTGCATCTACAAATGCCTTAGCGTGATCTACAGGAATATTTGGTAAAATACCGTGACCTAAATTGGCGATGTATTTGTCTTTTCCGAATTCGTCAATCATTTCGTGTACCATTTTTTTGATGGTTGGAATTGGAGAAAGCAATCTTGAAGGGTCAAAATTTCCTTGCAAAGTGATGTTTCCACCAGACAAATAACGCGCATTTCGTGGTGTACAAGTCCAATCTACTCCAAGGGCAGCAGCTCGACTTTTTCCCATTTCGCCAAGGGCAAACCAACAACCTTTTCCGAAAACAATGACTTGTGTTTCGTCTGCCAAAGCTTCTACAATTTGGTTGATGTATTTCCAAGAGAATTCCTGATAATCCACTGGCGAAAGCATTCCTCCCCAAGAATCGAAAATCTGAATGGCATCGCAACCTGCTTTCACTTTTTCTTTTAAATATAAAATAGTCGTATCGGTGATTTTTTGCAATAAAGTATGCGCAGCCACTGGATTTGAAAAACAAAATCCTTTGGCTGTATCAAAACTTTTAGAACCTTTTCCTTCCACTGCATAACAGAAAATCGTCCAAGGAGAACCAGCAAAACCAATTAATGGCACCTCATCGTTCAACATTTCTTTGGTCAATTTCACAGCATCCATCACATAACCCAAAGTTTCTTGAATGTTTGGAACAAAAACCTGATTTACTTGTTCCATGGTGCGAATTGGATTGGGGATAATTGGTCCTAAATTGTCTTTCAATTCCACGTGAATTCCCATCGCTCTTGGCACTACCAAAATATCTGAGAATAAAATCGCTGCATCTGGTCCAATTCTACGAATGGGTTGCACTGTGATTTCTGCGGCCAATTCTGGCGTTTCACAACGGGTGAAAAAATCATATTTATCACGCAAAGCACGGAATTCTGGCAAATATCTTCCGGCTTGACGCATCATCCATACGGGTGG
>CAIRNC010000513.1 GCA_903879875.1 uncultured Bacteroidota bacterium | reverse complement strand
TTTTATTTCTTCCATTTGCACCATAACAATTTAAAACTTTTAAAAATGGATGCAATTATCTTCACAAAAGACCAGTTCACAGATCTAATGAGTAAATTAGACACAATTCAATCTCAAATCTCTATCAAGGCTGACCCTAAGAAAGAAACCTTTTTAGACAATCAAGAATTCCTTCTTCTGATGAAAATTTCAAAACGTACAGCTCAAACCTGGAGAGACGAAGGTAAAATTTCATTTAGTCAAGTGGGAAACAAAATCTATTACAAACTTTCTGATGTTGAAAAGCTATTGCAAGAGCATTACAACAAATCATTTAAAGGACGATAGTATGAGCAGCTGCAACGGAACTTGTGAGTTTTGCGATTGCAAAACTCACAAAAACGAGAACCAACAACCGCCAACTATTAACCATTAAATTAAAACTATGGTAACCATTTTCAAGAATTTCAATGAGGTTGTAGAACACAAAACAATTTCGACAATTTTAGAAGAAATCAAAACAGGAAAGTACAAACACGCTATTGTTTATCTCCGTAAATCTTTATCTGAAAAAAAAGAAGAAGCATACAACAAAGCAAAAAAATCACTTCCTGCATTCACTCCTTCCGGAAAGTTTATTGGAGGTAGAAAATTGGAATTCCTTGCGGATTATTCAAGTTGTATAATTTTGGACATCGACAAATTAAGTGCTGCCGATTTGCAAAATGCAAAGCATTTGGCCAATCAATCTGAATTCACATTTGCCAGTTTCATAAGTCCATCAGGTAATGGATTAAAAATTCTAGTAAAAATCAATTCAGACAAAGCCAATCACAAAGAGGCGTTTCTATTGGTTCAAGCACATTATGAGGCTATTTTAAAACTAGAAATAGACAAATCAGGCAAAGATATAACAAGACTATGCTTTTATTCGTGGGATGAAAATTTATATCTAAATGAAAACGCTTCTGTCTTTGCGAGTGAAACGAAGCAATCTTGTCAAACTGAACTCGTTTCAGTTTCTCCACTGCCAACCGTGACTGTGACTGCGACTGATTACGATGCTATTTACAACCATTGTGTAAATTTTACCGAAAAAAAAGTGCAATTTGTGACTGGTAGTCGCAACGTATTCGTACACCAATTAGCGTGTAACCTAAACCGAAAAGGTATTGCATTACAAGAAGCACTAGGATATATTTTAACCGATTTTGGATATGATGAAAAGGAAGTAACACAAGCAGTTAACAGCGCATACGGCAACAGTCACGAGTTTGGCAAAAATGAAAAGTTTCAACCAAATAATAAACCTCAAAAGAAAGATAGTTTTTCCATAACAGATACAACTGAGGAAGACGAAGAAGACAAACCTAAACCAACACAAATAGACCGTTTAGAGTTATTTTTATCAAATAAATATGTATTTCGGCACAATATGGTTTCAGGTAAATTAGAGTTCCAATATTTCGGTAAAAAGAAGTGGAATGTAATGAATGATTTTATTGAAAACTCAATGCTTCGAGAATGTTTAAAAGGTCGAATTAAAACAAACCTATCATCATTAAGAAATTTGCTTTATTCTGATTTTTGTGAGCTGTTTAATCCATTTGAAGATTACTTTTTTAATTTACCTTCTTACGATGAAAAAACGGATTACATTAACGAATTAGCCAATACAATAACAACAACAAAACAAGAACTTTGGCAGCAATGTTTTAAAAAATGGTTAGTGGCTATGGTTGGTTGTGTTCTTGATGATAAAGTAATCAATCACACGGTAATTGTCTTTAGTGGCAAACAGGGTTTAGGTAAAACAACTTGGGTTGAAAAGCTAGTTCCCAAACAATTGAAAGAATATTTATTTTCTGGAACCATAAACCCAAACAATAAAGATACTTTAGTTCAACTGGCTGAATGTATGTTAATTAATTTGGACGAATTAGAAAACTTAAACCGTTCTGAAATTGGATCACTCAAAGAAATTATTACAAAAACTCAAATAAGAATGAGAAAAGCTTATGGACATAATAACGAAACAATGCCAAGACGCGCATCATTTGCCGGAAGTGTCAATACAGCACAGTTCTTAAACGACAGTACAGGAAGCAGAAGGTTTCTTTGTTTTGAGTTGGAAGGCAT
>CAIRNC010000512.1 GCA_903879875.1 uncultured Bacteroidota bacterium | reverse complement strand
TGAGAAGGATGGATTTTTTTGTTTTTCACAATCCCCATAGCCCAATCGGTAAATTTTAAACGGTAAGTTTTAAGGTTATTTTCTTTCCAATCATACCAAATTCCCAAGCTATGCTTCAACAGTTCTTCTAATCGTGTTGTTTTATATAAAGCATCATGATCAAAGAAAATGTGTTTTGGTTCTGTAGCATTTTCATCACTTTCATCAATAGCAGGATTTACATTTTTTTCTACAAACATATCTAATGTAAAAGTTTGCAATAATTTGGTTGGCTGATAAGTTGTAACGTCAATTGTGCTTGCCAACAAATAATATCTGTTATCATAGTACCGAATCTGTAACGGAGCTACTTGTTTAAATTCTGTAATTCCTTTCTTTTGGTACTGAAATAATATGGCTTGCCCTTTTTTGATGTATTCAATAATTTTTCCAGCCAGTATAAGCAATTTGTCTTGGCTGTTTAAAGTGGGTTGAACATGAACAAAATAAGGATAGGGGTTTAAATCTTCTTTACTGTAATCAAATTCATCCATTAAAGCCGATTTAAGCCACTCTACAGAGTTCATAGTCTTCTCGGTGTCCAACAAGCCAATAAGGAGTGGAAAAGTAAGCTGTTCTTCCTGTGTTAGGTTCAAATTGTCTGGATAGCCTTCTAATACAAAATAATTTCTTCCGTTAAACTTTCGGGAATTGATTTTATAGCCATTTTCAATTAAACTTTCTTTGGCTCTATCAAAAGTTCTCCTTGAGATAGGTTCAAATCCGTAGTCGTCTTTTAAAATAGCATTTAATTCGGTCAAAAGCTCTTCAATAGATAGTTTCTTTTCTCTTAGGAGCTTAACGATGATTTTTTTATAAAGCCTTTTTTTGCTGTAGTCTTCCATTATGATTTAATTATCTGAACAAAGATAAAAAGAACTTTGTCATTTTTTGTCTCAACAAGATTTTAGTTTTGCTGAAATAATTCCAATATTAATTCAAACCCTTTCTTCTATGGCAAATAATGAAAAAAGTTTTTTTGACGCAATAAAAAAGGTTGCAATAGTTTTAATAATTGTTGCAATTGTTTACACTTGGTTTTTATGGTGCAAAGAAAAGCCAATACGATTCCTATATTCATTAATTATATTCGTGGTATTGTATTTTGCATCTCAGGTTAACGCTCATCATAACTAAATTTATTAAACTAACTTAAATATATGACTATGGAAACAGTAATTGAATATTTGAAAGCCTATAAAGGCAAACAAGGTCTTTATATCATTAGACCAAAAAACCAAGAGTTAATGGTATCATTATGCAAAAAATTGAACTATAATTATTCTAGTGAAATAGCATATATTGGTAAAGCAGAACTAACCAAATCAAGTCATTTAGGAAACAGAGCCAAACAAGAAATGGGATGGTCTAACTTTGAAGGAGCTACATTTGTTAGAAAAATAGGGCGTTACTTAGATTTTGATATTAAAGACAAAAAGAATAAGGATTTAAAAGAACAAACCAAAGCATTTATTTGCTCCAACTTTACCATTGAATGTGTTGCTTTTGAAGACGGAATTAAAATTCAATTAAAAGAAACCGAATATATTCAAGAGTTTAAACCTTGTTTGAATGATAAAAAGATAAAAAAGTAAGAAACTATTGAAAACCAAAAACTTGAAGAAGGTATCTCAAAAAAATATCACATTATTATTTAAAAAACTTTAATTACCTATCAAAACAGTTTTCTGATATAAGATCAAGTTGAGGTTTGCTTTTTTTTACACTAATATTCAAAAAACAAAAAGGTAACCCATAGAAGTAAAAATATTTTTTTAATTATGTTTTATATCCATTTAGTGAGTTTATAACTCACATTTTAACTATAAAATACAAAGGCCAAAAGAATACAATAGTACTTTTATGTAACTTTAAGTTTATAAAACGAGGGCAACTTTTACCCTCGAAAACAAAACGAAGGTAATTTTATTCAAATTTTACTCTCGTTATTTATGTTTCATATCAATTGTATCAGGATAATCCTGACAATTCAGCTATAAAATAGATAAACAATACAACACATTTAAAATTTATCTTCTTTAAATTTTCAACTTTCCTAGTTTAAATTTTCCCCTATCAACATCGATTACAGTCACAATAGCACAATAAAATCAAGCAAGTAAAGATTTTTTGTCAAGTATATAGCTTCGTTTACTTGACATATTTAAAAATTATATATCTTTGTCCTCTAATTATAGAGCATGACTATTTCAAGAAAAATAGAAGACAAAGTTAAAAACCTGCCAATAGGTGCTACATTCACCTATCAGGCACTTGCTGTTAATGCTAATGAGTATGGCGCTACTGCAAAAGCATTAGAGCGTTTAATAAAAAAAGAGGTGATAAAACGGGTTTCAACTGGCGTGTTCTATAAGCCCAAGCAAACCATTTTTGGTGAACTAATGCCAAGAGAAGAAGAACTATTAAAAAACTATTTATTCGAAAACGGCAAAAGAATTGCCTACATAACGGGTTTAAGCTTATACAACAAACTAGGTCTAACAACTCAAGTGCCAAAAATAATTAAAATCGCCAGTCGGGATAAACGAATTTTTGCTTCCATCGGAAATATAAAAGGAAAACCAGTTAAAAGTTATATCGATGTTTCGGATAAAAACTACTACATATTAGAAATTTTAGATGCATTAAAAGATTTTAAGCAAATCCCTGATATGGATAAAAAATCAGGATTATTACTTTTAGCAGATAGAATTAAAAAATGGGATAAAACAGATAAAACGGTATTAATAAAATACGGTCTAAAATACCCACCTCGTGTTCGAGCAATATTGGGGGCAATACTAGAAAATTTTATGACTACCGAAGAAATAAAACCATTAAAGGACAGCCTAAATCCATTATCTCAGTATGAATACAATATTACAGAAACTATATTACCCAATGCAAAAAACTGGAATATAATATGACACTACACGAAAATAAAGAACTTTATAATGATGCTATACTGGCAACAGCACAACAAAAAGGAATTCCAGAAATTTATATTGAAAAAGATTACTGGGTTACATTGGCACTCAACAGAATCTTCACCACAGATATAGGAAAAGAAGCCGTCTTCAAAGGAGGAACCGCTTTATCAAAATGCTACAACATTATTGAACGCTTTTCAGAAGATATTGATATGGTTATTCTAAGAAATAATACAGAAACAGGCAATCAGTTAAAAGCCAAAATCAAGAAAATTTCCAATATAGTAGCGAAAACTTTACCCGAAATAGAAGTCAACGGAATTACCAATAAAATGGGAATGATTCGAAAAACGGCACACAGCTATCAAAAAACCTTTGAGGGTGAATTTGGTCAAGTCCGTGATATCATCATTGTAGAATCTACTTGGCTAGGAAGTTTTGAACCATACACTACAGCAACAGTTTCTTCTTTTGTTGCCGAAATGATGAAGGCTAATAATCAAGAAGCATTAATCAAAGAATACATGCTTAATCCTTTTGAAGTGCAGGTATTAAGTCTGGAACGCACACTTTGCGAAAAAATAATGAGCTTGATGCGATTTTCATTTACCAATGACCCAATTACCGATTTGAATAATAAAATCCGTCACGTATACGACATTGATAAATTACTAGAGGATAAAGAAGTCAATACTTTTTTTAATTCTCCTGAATTTGAAAAGCTTCTATTGATAGTGGCAAATGACGATATAATAAGCTTTAAGAACAATAATAGTTGGCTAGAGAACCATCCTGCTACAGCAATGATTTATGCAGACATTGAAAATACATGGAGCCAAATGCGAAATACCTATAATACTACTTTTAAGGAACTAGTCTATGGAGAATTACCCACTGAAGAAAAAATGACTAAAACTTTAAAAATAGTCTACGATAGAACTGTACCAGTAAATTGGATAATTAACAAATAATACTAGGAGAGGATTCATTTTACGAACTTTTTAAATT
>CAIRNC010000511.1 GCA_903879875.1 uncultured Bacteroidota bacterium | reverse complement strand
GTCTTTAGCTTACACTGATTTTCAATTTACTTCGTCGGGCTAAAATGAGCCCCTCATTCGTCGTAGCGTCTTTTAATGTTCGGCGAAGCGTCTTTCGCTTACGCTGATTTTCAATTCGCTTCGTCGGGTTAGAAGAGCCTGTCCGACAACTGGCGGAAAAGCTCCAGCTTTCCATATACTATTTTTTGAGTAACATTTCGATTTCTTTAATGTAAGTAAAAGCAGCTTTTATTAATGGTTGAACTTCCTCTTCTGTTAAATAATAAAGGTCATCATAATCTCCAGTTTGTCTCAATTCAAAAAGTTTTGAATAAAATTTAGATTGCTCTCTGGAAACTTTTCCAGTAACTACGAAATTTAAACCGAAGAGTCTAATTACACCAGAGTGAGTTTGAGCAGTATGTCCATTATAAATAAGTAATGCAGTAGTCACATAATAACATGCATAATATAATCGATTGGCCACTGCATTCCAAAAACCTAATTGAGCTATACCTTCTGCTTCTTTTAGTGTTTCGTTGGCTTTTTGTATTCTGTAGTAAACAATAGCATCTCTTTCTTCATCACTTAAGCTCATAGTACTATTCCTTCTTTTTCAATATTTTTATAAAAAGGAGTAAAACTTCTTTTCATCCAATCTTTAGTTGTATATAATTTTGGGCTAAATTGCTCGCCTTCTTTCCAACCAAGCTCATAAAGTGGATAAGAAATACGATCAAAATCAGAATCATCAATTCTATTTTTATCCAATAATATTAGCAAATCCCAATCAGAATCTTTACGAGCATCACCTCGAGCTTGCGAACCGAAAAGTATAATTTTCCCATTCGGGACAACAGAAATCAATAAATTTTTAATTGATTTTAGTAATTCTTCTCTTGAACTTTTCATATTGTAATTTAAGTATTTAAATAAATGAATAAATTTAATATGGTTTATTTAATAATGTTCCAATCCTGAAGAATATTTTCTTTAAGTTGTATCCCTCGTTGGGCGTAGCGTCTTTTATTGTTCGGCGTAGCGTCTTTAGCTTACGCTGATTTTCAATTCGCATTGTTGTGCAGGAAATGAGCCCCTTTCAAACTGAACAAAAATCATTTTATCCATTGTCTCTCGCTAAGAAAAACATGACAACATCTTATGTTTTCAACTAATTGTTCTATCATTTCTATCACTTCAGGTATAAGTTCGCAAAGTGCTTCCGGAATATACTCATGTGCAATTTGATTACGCATATCGCGGATGGCAATCATTTGATTTGCATTTTTAATAATTCCAAGTTTCTCCATCATATTCATTAGGTCAATAAAAGGAACATGCGATTCATGAAGCAATATCCAAACAGTACGAATAATTTTTTGAGTAAAAAGGTCGGAAGATCGATTAAATTTAGATGTGAGTGAATCGAAAGATTCCTGCTCTTCAAATGTATAGTTTAATTTAACACCTATCAATTCGCATTTTTCAACAGATTGAATTAAGGTTACTACCGAAGCATCTAGAAGTTGCCATTCAGTTTGAAGCAAAGATATTAATTTTTCATCATTTGTGTTCATCACAATTCAATTGCATTAGTTTGAATTAATTGTCGAAAAATAGATGTATCTGAAAATGTAAAATTAATCAGATCAAGCTTTTGCCAACCAAACTCTTTGTAGAAATCGACACGAATTGTTCTAAATATTTTTTTATCTACAAGATAATTTGTCAATATCATTACATCAATATCTCCACCAAGTGCAGCATCGTTTGTTCGCGAGCCAAATAAATACAATTTAGCACCTGGTATTTTTTCGCCAATTGACTGCTTTAGAAAATATTTTGTTTTATCGTCTATTCGCATATATTCTCACTATTCAGTGTAGCATTTCTAACCTCTATCCCCCTAGTTCGGCGTTATGTCTTCCTTTGCTCGGCCGAGAAGATCAATAATCAATTGATTATCACGGTGTATTTCAATAAGTATATTTGTATCAACCAGTATCATACGTTTCTTTTCCAAGCTTGTTTACGTAGATTGTCTGCCGAAACATTGTAATCTTTCCATAATCCAGCCGAAAGTGTAAATTTTGCTGACTTTTTATTTGTAGTCACATTTGTTGTTCTCAACTCAGCATCTAGTCCCCATGTCTTTAAAAAGGAAAGTAAAGCATCAATTTTACTTTTATCAATATTGTTTTTTAAAATAATTTCTGTCATAGCTTTCTGTTTTAATATTTTTCGTAATACACATTTGATGCAAATATAGAATATTCTTTGTAAACTGTCAAATTGTTACATCTGCTTACCCCTCATTCGCCGTAGCATCCCCTCGTTCGTCGTAGCTTCTTTAATTGTTCGGCGAAGCGTCTTTATCTTACGCTGATTTTCAATTTACTTCGTCGGGTTAGAAGTGCCTGTCCGACAAATGGCGGAAATGTACCACCCGCTTTCCATATTAAATTCTATTTTCTCCCCCTCGGTTTGCAACGAGTTCTTAGGTGTATTTAATCATTTTCAATGTTAAACCCAATCCTTTTTCTTGTTCTATGATCCTCATTTACCTTATCTTTACTAAGCAGATAATTTATTGCATCATATACATCTGTAAATTTACCTTCAATTTCTTTAAGCCTCTCCGTTAAGTCTCTATAAGTCAGCGCATATTTCCGTATCATTACAAATGCTCTCATAATAGCTATATTGACATTAATAGCTTTCTCTGAATTCAATATTCCACTAAGCATTGCAAGTCCCTGTTCGGTAAAAGCTTTTGGCAAATACTTTGTATGTTTACCTCTGCCTTTGTCTAAGGTTTCAATTTGCAACCTTAAAGAATTAGATGTTTCAATTTGCAACCTCAAACTGTCCCATTCGTCTTTTGACAGATGAAACATAAAATCAGATGGAAATCGTTTAGAATTTCTCTTTACAGCTAAGTTTAGGGCTTTTGTTTCAACATCATACAAAGCAGCAAGGTCAAAATCAAGCATTACTTTAAAACCTCTTATCTCATATATTTTATTTTGTATCAATTCTAAATCCATAGTTATTTTTACAATTAATCAATACTGATTTATTTACCTCGTTTGGCGTAGCGTCTTTAGCTTACACTGATTTTCAATTTACTTCGTCGGGCTAAAATGAGCCTTTAGAATCCTCTACTCATCGTTTACAAT
>CAIRNC010000510.1 GCA_903879875.1 uncultured Bacteroidota bacterium | reverse complement strand
TAGTTTTTGATGAAATCTTTTCGTCAGTTCGAGTGATTTTCGATAGAAAATCGTATCGAGAACAAGGAAAATTTCATTAAAAACGGTTCTCGATACATTTTTAATAATTACACATAACGGTTTAAATAAATTATTTCTCGAAGGCTTGAAGCGTTTTTATAATGATAGCAACACAATCTAAAAGTTGTTCTTCATTCATCACCAAAGGCGGTGCAAAACGAATAATATTGCCATGCGTTGGTTTTGCTAACAATCCGTTATCGCGCAATGCCAAACAGATGTTCCAAGCGGTGTCGCTTTCTTCGGTATCATTAATAACTACCGCATTCAAAAGTCCTCTACCTCTTACCAAAGTGGCTATATTAGAAGTCTGTATGTATTCGTTTAGTTTTTTTCTAAAAATTTTACCAAGATACCTTGCGTTTTGAGCCAAATTTTCATCAGTTACCACTTCAAGAGCAGCAACAGCTACTGCAGCGGCTATAGGATTTCCCCCAAAAGTTGAACCATGTTGTCCTGGTTTAATAACGTGCATGATGTTATCATTTGCCAAAACAGCAGAAACAGGATAAACGCCTCCAGAAACAGCTTTTCCAAGAATTAAAATATCTGGAGTGGCGTAAGTGGCTTTTCTTTCACATTGATTTTCACAATCACAATTTCCACAAACAGCCAACAAAGAACCTGTTCGGGCAATACCCGTTTGAATTTCATCTGCTATAAATAAAACATTATATTGGTTACATAAATTTTTTGCCTTCATCATATAATCATCGGCAGGAGTATAAACACCTGCTTCCCCTTGAATCGGTTCTACTAAAAACCCAGCAATTTTTGTAGAAGATTGTAAAACTTTTTCTAAAGCATCAATATCGTCGTAAGCTACATTGATAAATCCAGAGGTAAAAGGGCCAAAGTTTTTTCTGGCGTTATCATCGTTAGAAAAAGAAATGATAGTAGTGGTTCTTCCATGAAAATTACCATCACAAACAATAATTTGCGCTTCGTGTTCTGGAATTCCTTTTACTTCATACGACCATTTTCTACATAATTTCAAAGCCGTTTCTACAGCTTCGGCACCTGTATTCATTGGCAAAACCTTGTCAAAACCGAAATACTCAGAAATAAATTTTTCATAAGGTCCTAACTGATCATTATAGAATGCTCTCGATGTCAAGGTGAGTGTTTGCGCTTGTTGCACCATGGCATTCACAATTTTTGGATGACAGTGCCCTTGATTAACTGCAGAATAAGCGGATAAAAAATCATAATATTTTTTCCCATCAACATCCCAAAGATAGACGCCTTCTCCCCTACTCAAAACCACTGGTAACGGATGGTAATTATGAGCACCATATTTGTTTTCCAGAGCGATAATTTCCTCCGTGTTAATTTTTTCTAAAACTGACATTGTAACGTATTTTTAAATATTTATCTACAATTCCTGCTTGCGGAGAGAAATCATCCAATTTTTTCAAAATTAATGATAATTCTTCAATAACTAAAATTTTACTAGCATTTATAAATTCGGTTCTTGAAATTTACCGTTTATGTCTAACAAATAAAAACCTGTTGCTATTCTATGTATCATCCCTACGGGATTTTTTATGTATTGCTATCTTATAATCAACGGATTA
>CAIRNC010000509.1 GCA_903879875.1 uncultured Bacteroidota bacterium | reverse complement strand
TTCTTCAAAAAAGTTCATTTGTTTATTGATGTTTGCAAAACGCTTCCAATACAACCTGTTTTGATTGTCAATACTCAACGCTTTGTTTACAAAATGTAACGCTTTGGTAAAGTTCTTTTGGCGAACATAAAAATCGGTAATTGCAATCCAACCTTTGTCTAATAATGGGTCTTCGTGAACCGTTCTATTGAAAAATTGCAGGGCTAAAGCTTTGTTTCCTAACTTTTCATGACATTTACCAATGCGCAATAAGGCATACGAAGTAGGGTCGTCAAGTTCCAATGTTTGATTGTAATTTTCAATAGCAGCCTCGTATTGTTTGAGTCGTTCGTGCGCCTTAGCTTTTTCCATGAAAGCGCCCAAAAATTCGTCGTCAATTAGCGTTGCATATTCAAAGGCACGAATGGCTTCTTCATAATTTTTCAATCCGTAATGCAATCTTCCGAGTTGGTGCCATGCTATTTCGCTGTAAGGATTTTTGTCAATATATTGATTCAAATAAAGAATTGCTTCTTCGTTTTGGTCAAGAAATTCATAGCAATAAACTACATTATATAGCGAAGCTTGATCATCGCTATCTTCTTCCAGGCATTTTATGAAATTTTCTTTTGCCAATTCGAGATTGTCCATAAAAAGGTATTCCATGCCAATTAAATTATAGACATCGGCATAATCATCTGTATAAAATAAGGCCGTTTTTAGCAATTCAACCGCTTTCTCGTGATTGTCTCTTTTGGAATAGATATTGGCTTTTTGAATATATATTTCTTCGTTATGAGGTTCTATAGCATATAACTCGTTCAGCATTTTTTCAGCTGCTTCCAATTTATCATCATAGACCAACATCTCTACTTGAACTAATTTTAGTCCAGTGGATTTTGGGTGTTGTTCCAAGGCCAATTTCAAGGCTTTTTTAGCGAGATTTGCTTTGCCCATATCAAGATAATGAAGGATAATTTCTTCAAATTCTTCAGAGTCAAAAAAGAGCACTTTGTTGGTTTTCAACATGGACTCAAATTTGGATAAGGACAAGTTGTAGTCGTCTTCTTCGTCGCTTAATTGCATGCTTTTTGTATAGGGATTAGCTTAAATAAAAGTAAGCATTATCTAGTTTGTAATAGAAAAATTTGATTTTGTTTTGAACAATTTAATTAACAAAAGAATTGCCTTTTTGCACTTCATCCATGACTTCTAAAAGGATGGCGCATCCTTCTTTTATTTCGTCTTCTGAAATGGTTAATGGAGGTGTAATTCTAATGGCTTTTCCTTCAAAAAGCAACCAAAAAAGTATCAATCCTCTATCTTGACAACGCAAAATGATTTGATTTGTTGTTTCGGCATCAGTTGTCATGGCCGCAAGCATCAAACCTTTTCCTCTAACTTCTTCTATCAAAGGATGTACCAAAAGGGAGCGGAAGATTTTTTCTTTTGCTAAAGATTGAGCAGCATAGTCATTTTCTAATACCTCTTGTAAAGTTGCCAAACAAGCAGCAGCAATTACGGGATGACCACCAAAAGTAGTAATGTGTCCTAATTTTGGGTCGTGCGTCAATAAATCCAAGTGTTTTTCATTTGCAATAAAACCGCCAACAGGCATACCACCCGCCATTCCTTTGCCAATTATTACTACATCGGGAACCACATTATAGTTTTCAAAGCCAAAAAGTTTTCCCGTTCTGCCAAAGCCAGGCTGGATTTCATCAATAATCATTAACGCTCCAACTGCTTCACAACGTTTTTTTACTTTGGCTAAAAAGTCATTTTGTGGTTGAATAAAACCAGCACCACCTTGAATGCTTTCTAAAATAATGCCTGCCGTTTTTGTTGTTATTTTTTGAATATCGTCTTCATTATTAAAAGTAATAAAATCGACATCTGGAATTAATGGTCGGAATGCTTGCTTGCGTTCCTCAAATCCCATAACGCTCATTGAACCCATAGTATTGCCGTGATAGGCATTATGACAAGAAATCAATTGACTTCTGCCTGTTACTCTGCGAACCAATTTCAAAGCACCTTCACAAGCTTCTGTCCCTGAATTGACAAGATAAACTTTGTTTAAAGTAGGAGGGAGGTTTTCAACCAATAACTTGCAATATTGTACCGTAGGACTTTGCGAATATTCGCCATAAACCATCACGTGGGAGTATTTATCCAATTGGCTTTTGATGGCATCATTTACTCTTTTATTTTGATGACCAAGCGAACAGGCTGAAACTCCAGCAACAAAATCTAAATATTTTTTATTGTCGGTGTCGTAAATATAAGAACCTAAAGCATGCGAAACCTCCATTCCTAAAGGATAGGGAGAAGTTTGAGCTTGATATTTCAGGAAATCTGGATTCAATTTAATGAGGTTTTAATTTTTTAAAGAGTATTGTAGATGTAAAATTACAAAAAATAAAAGCTAGTCAAATACATTTATTTGATGGAGAAATACTTGAGTTGAGAATTATTCATTTGGTTCAATATGAATTAGCACATGGCCTAGTTCTGGTAACTCTTGTCGTAAGATATCTTTGAGATTGTGCGCCAAAACATGTCCTTCTTTTACACTAATTGTAGCGTCAACAATGGCGTGCAAATCTACATGGTATTTCATTCCCGCTTTACGAATAAAACATTTTTCAGTACCAACAATACCTTCAACTTGAAGTGCTACTTTTCTAATATCAGCAACCAAATCATCATACAAATGTTCATCCATAATTTCGCCCAAAGCGGGTCTGAAAATGAGATAGCTATTATATAAAATAAATCCTGATGCGAAAAGTGCTGCCCAATCATCTGCAGATTCATAACCTTTGCCCATAAACAAAGCAATAGAAATACCGATAAATGCTGCAACAGAAGTTATAGCATCACTTCGATGGTGCCAAGCATCTGCTTTCAACGACGAACTATTGGTTTCTACACTCCGTTTCATAACCAAACGAAACGAAAATTCTTTCCATAATATGATAGCACCTAAAATATAAAGCGTCCAAGATTTAGGTAAATTATGAGGTTTTTCAATATTTACAATACTTTCATGGGCTATAATAGCGGCTGAAGCAATTAAAAAACCAACCACCAAAAAGGTAATTAAAGGCTCTGCACGTCCATGTCCATAAGGATGATTGTCGTCGGCGGGTCTATTGGAGTATTTAATGCCAAACAATACTAAAATAGAGGCAAAAATATCAGTAGTTGATTCTATAGCATCGGCTATCAAGGCATAAGAATTACCAAAAATACCCGCCAATCCTTTTATCAAAGCTAAGGAAGCATTACTGATTATGCTAAAATAAGTTGCTTTTACAGCCGTTTGTTCGTTTGTCATTTGAGGAGCAAAAACTCTATCTGAAAATAGAAAAATTAATTTTGAAAGTCAACTTTATGAAGAAAAAAAGACCTAAGTGATTTTTGATATCACTTAGGTTTAAATTATTGTTTTTAAACTCGAACAATATTGGCTCCAATAGCTCTTAATCGTTCATCAATACGTTCGTAACCGCGGTCAATTTGTTCAATATTTTGAATGGTACTTGTTCCTTTTGCTGAAAGCGCCGCAATCAATAATGAAATTCCTGCACGAATATCAGGTGATGACATCGTGGTCGCTTTAAGTTGTGATTTAAAATCGTGTCCCATAACGACTGCTCTGTGTGGATCACATAACATGATTTTTGCACCCATATCAATCAATTTATCTACAAAAAACAATCTACTTTCAAACATTTTTTGATGAATCAATACATCGCCTTTTGCTTGAGTTGCAACTACCAAAACTATACTCAACAAGTCTGGAGTAAATCCTGGCCATGGCGCATCGGCAATCGTTAAAATCGAACCATCGATATCTGTTTTTATTTCATATCCTTTGTCGTGAGCAGGAATATAAATGTCATCGCCTCGGCGTTCAAGTGTAATTCCTAATTTTCTAAAAGTATTTGGAATAACTCCAAGATTTTCCCAGCTTACATTTTTTATAGTAATTTCACTTCGAGTCATGGCGGCTAAACCAATCCAAGAGCCTATTTCAATCATGTCTGGAAGAATGCGATGCTCACAACCGCCCAAATTTTCAACACCTTCTATGGTCAAAAGATTCGAACCAACTCCTGAGATATTAGCTCCCATGCTATTCAACATTTTGCACAATTGTTGCAAATAAGGTTCGCAAGCAGCATTGTAAACAGTAGTTTTTCCTTTGGCTAATACTGCAGCCATTACTATGTTTGCCGTTCCTGTAACCGATGCTTCGTCTAACAACATATCGGCACCAACCAAGCCGTCTTTGGCTTCCACACCATAGAAATGATCTTCACGGTTGTAGCGGAATTTAGCACCAAGATTGATAAATCCTTCAAAATGGGTATCCAATCTTCTACGACCAATTTTGTCGCCGCCTGGTTTTGGTATATATCCTTTTCCAAAGCGAGCCAAGAGTGGACCTACAATCATGATAGAACCTCGTAGTGAACCGCCTTCTTTTTTGAATGCTTCGGTTTCGAGATAGCCAACATTTACATCATCGGCTTGAAAAGTAATGGAACTTGGTCCGTTTTTTTGGATTTTAACACCCAAATTACCTAATAAAGTAATCAGTTTATTAACATCAATTATGTCAGGAATATTGTTGATTGTAACTTTTTCAGGAGTTAAAAGCACCGCACATAAAATTTGTAATGCTTCGTTTTTTGCGCCTTGAGGTGTGATTTCTCCTTTTAGGCGGATACCGCCTTCTATTTTAAATGTACCCATAATTTTTTAGGTTTTAGGAAGTAGAGAGTAGGTTGAAGGTTTTATTAAATGACATCACTTAAAACCTAATTTCCTGCTAACTAACATCTTACTGTATTGGTTTTCTGTTTTGATTTTTGTGCATGGGATTGTTTGGTTTCCCGTTTTTGGTAATTTTTGGTTTAATCGTTGCTCCAGTTGCTGATATTTTATTTGACACCCTCTTGTTGGTTCGCATTAAATCGTTGGTTGTCAGCAATTCTTCTGTGCTTTGTGTAAGATTGATTTTTCCGCCAGACAATTCTAATAAATGTTCAAAGATTACATCGTCTTTTACCGTGTCTTTGTTCCAACTTAAATAGGATTTTTTCATGTGATTGGCAATGACTTTTACCAACGCATTTTTCATATCGCTTTCTTCCCATTTATTAGCAACATCAATCATGTATTTGATATTATTACCATAAAATCGATATTTCGGAAAGTTTTGAGGATATCTTAAAACATCGGGTTTCAATTGCAATACTTCGCGAGAGGGTATGGGATAAGGGGAGTCTACACGGAGTTTAAAATCAGACATGATAAAAATTTGATCCCAAAGTTTGTGTTGAAAATCGGGTACATCTCGCAAGTGTGGATTCAAACTCCCCATAACTTGAATGATGTATTTTGCCGCTTTATTACGTTCAACATCATCTTCAATAATGGTGGCTTGATCAATCAGTTTTTGCAAATGACGGCCATATTCTGGAATAATTAAATGTTGTCTTTCGGAGTTGTATTCTAAATTAAAAACAACATCATTTGCATTTTCTTTTATATATTTCATATATGTAAATTTTTTATCAGCGTTTCTTTCTTTCGAAAGCATGGTTTGATATCATCAAATTTAAACAAGTGTTGTTTACACAATATTTAATTTTTTATGATTCGATTTCTCATGCAAATTAATAGCACAAGGCGATATCATAACGCTAATTTATAGGGAAACAATCCCTTTGATAGTCGAAACTTCTTTGTATTTATCAATTATTTCTTGAGCATCTTTTACGGTAACATCAATCGAAATACTGGTGTATTTACCCGTTCTTGATTGTGTTGTTTTAATTACTGCCCCCATGCAGTTAAAAGCATCTTCTACCCGCAAAACGTTATCATCAATATTTGGAACAATAAATTTGAAAAGGTAGATGTCAGGCCAAGTATTACTATTGTCTAATTCTACTTTTAATCTTTCGTAGAATTCATCGTTGTTTTTGTCCATTCTAAAAATTAAAATTAAGGCAAATATACTGTTTCATTAGTAAATTATGAATTTATGAAATGCTAATTTTTATCAAATACATTATTTTAAGTTACTCGCTCGTTTCAAATTCCAAAAAGATTGAGTAAGTTTGCGCCTTATTTCAAAAAGTGCAAAAAGAAATTATAGTTATTATAGGCGGACCAGGAACTGGAAAGACCACAATTATTGATGGATTAATGGCTCTTGGCTATTGTTGTTATCCAGAAATTTCTCGCGAAGTTACAATGGAAGCTAAAAAGCAAGGAATCGAACAATTGTTCCTTGAAAACCCTTTGCTCTTCAGCGAATTGCTTCTTGAGGGTAGAAAAAAACAACACAATAATGCCATTAATGAACCACACGAAATTGTTTTTTTAGACCGAGGAATTCCAGATGTATTAGCTTACATGCATTATATTGGAGACAGTTATCCTTCCCATTTTGACTTAGCTTGTAGAGAAAATAAATACACTAAAATTTTTATTCTTCCTCCTTGGAAAGAAATATATGTGAGTGATGATGAGCGTTATGAGAATTATGAACAAGCAAAACTAATCTACAATCATCTTGTTGAAACGTACGAAAATTATTCCTATCAATTGATTGAAGTGCCAAAAGGCTCCGTTGAAGAAAGGATTCAATTTATTTTAGAAAATACGTTAGTTAAAAAATAAGACTCCATTTATATTTCAAATTATTAGGAAATATTACTAATACAAAAAAAGTCCAAACATTGTTGTTTGGACTTTTTATATTTATAATGGCTTTTGGCTTATTCTCCCAAAAACGGATAACGATAATCTTCTGGAGTTACAAACGTTTCTTTGATGGTTCTTGGCGAAGCCCAACGCAATAAATTTAATGCCGAACCTGCTTTATCATTTGTTCCAGAGGCTCTCGCTCCACCAAAAGGTTGCATTCCTACAACAGCTCCAGTTGGTTTGTCGTTTACATAGAAATTCCCAGCCGCATTTTGCAAAGCGATTGTAGCTTCCTCAATAGCATAACGATCTTGGCTAAAAATAGCACCCGTTAATGCGTATTCTGAAGTTTGGTCAACCAATTTTAAAGTTTCAGCCCATCTGGCATCTTCATATACATAAATGGTAATTACAGGACCAAACAATTCAGTTTCCATAGTGGTATATTTTGGATTGGTTGTCACAATAACTGTTGGCTCAATAAAGTAACCCACCGATTTATCATAATTTCCTCCAACAATAATTTCAGCATCAGTAGCTGATTTTGCTTGTTCAATAAAAGTTACTAATTTATCAAAAGAACCTTCGTGAATAACCGCTGTAATGAAGTTTCCGAAATCTTCTGGAGAACCCATTTTCATCGATTTTACATCAGCGATTAATTGCGATTTAACATCATTCCATAAACTTTGAGGAATATAAGCTCTTGACGCTGCAGAACATTTTTGCCCTTGAAATTCAAAAGCACCACGAACAATTCCAGTAACCACTTGTTTTACATTGGCAGACGGATGCGCTACAATAAAATCCTTTCCACCTGTTTCTCCTACAATTCTAGGATAGGTTTTATAATGATGAATATTGGTTCCGATAGTTTTCCAAATGTCTTTAAAAACATGAGTCGATCCTGTAAAATGAACTCCCGCAAAATCACGACTGGCAAAAACGGTTTCGCTAATCATTTGAGCATCTCCAAATACAACATTTATTACACCATCAGGTAAGCCCGCTTCTTTAAAAATATCAATGATAATTTTTGCAGAAAAAACTTGACTGTCACTTGGTTTCCAAACAACAACATTCCCCATCATAGCCGCGCTAGCCGGTAAGTTTGCAGCAATTGCGGTAAAGTTAAACGGAGTAATAGCATATACAAATCCTTCTAAAGGACGGTATTCTAAACGATTCCAAACGGTTGAATCTGATTTTGGTTGATCATTATAGATTTGAGTCATGAATTCTACATTGTAGCGTAAAAAGTCAATTAACTCACAAGATGCATCTATTTCGGCTTGAAAAACATTTTTAGATTGGGCAATCATGGTTGCTGCATTTATCCTTGCACGGTAGGGTCCAGCAATTAATTCGGCAGCTTTTAAGAAAATAGCTGCACGTTGTTCCCAAGCTAAATTGGCCCATTTTGCTTTCGATGCTAAAGCATTAGCAATAGCTTTTTCAACATGCGATTTTTCGGCAAGATGGTATGTTCCAACAATGTGTTTATGGTCATGTGGCGCAGACATGGTTCTGGTATTTCCAGTACGAATTTCCTCGTTTCCAATATACAAAGGAACATCAATTTTAGAATTCCACATTTGCTTATAAGCGGCCAAAACTGCTGCTTTTTCTGGAGAATTGGGTGCGTAAGACTTAACGGGTTCGTTTACCGCTTTCGGAACATGAAAAAATCCTTTTAACATATAAATTGTTTTATAAAATTAGAAAATGAACTACTTATTGCGAAATTTGCAATATATCACAAAAGTACAAAGGATAATTTGAAAAAGGGTTACTTTGAAAATGGAATTTTAAACTAGAATAGTTTTTCTAGTTTAGTGCGAATGGAGCACTCAATCGAAAGGATGGAACTACTACTGAAAAGTTTTTGGTAGAAGTAAAATTGACCATATTAAAATGGCCTCGCATGGCGCCAAATGGTGACGATAACAAACAGCCTGAACTATAAGTATGTTTTTCGCCAGGTTTGAGTACTGGTTTTTTTCCGATGACTCCTTCGCCATCTACAATTTCAACATCATTTAAAGAATCAAAAATTTCCCAATGGCGTGAAATTAATTGTACGGAATCTTTGCTGTAATTTTCGATGGTTATTTCATAACTAAAGGCAAAATGAATCTTGTAGTTTTTGAAGTAGGTGCCTTCAAAACTAGTATGAACCGTAATTTTTATACCTCTTGTTATTTGTGAAACCATCTTTAGGGAAATTAATTAGTCAAAATTACAAAAAAAGGTGTGTAGTTGTTTGTTTTTAATCAAAATTTAATCAATTGGTAATCTCAGTAGATGTAGCAACTCCTTTTCCGATAACTCTATCGTAACGTTGACCATTTTCTCTGTAATAAACAATTATAAAATAGTTGTTTTCGGTTTGCCAAAAATTACCATCAAATGCATTTTCATTGTCAATTACACCTTTGGCATCTGCAATAGTATATTGATAATTGGTGAATCCTTGTTTGATGTTCAATGCTTTTTCATAAATACCTTTTGCTTCATTATAATCCATTTTATTTTCTGGAGACAAGGCATAATTGTTGAACATTCCAGTTACATAAACGTCTTTTTTTCCATAATAAGTTGGTGAAGACACGCTAAAGTAAACCCATGCATAATCAGATTCTATTTCATTGTTTGTAGCATTTAAGTTTTTTACAATAAAATTTCCGTTAATGTCTGGATAATAGGTGTAAGGCTTGCTTGCTCTGGCTAAGTTCAAATATAAATGAGAATTGTAAATGTCTTTTGAATCAACGGAGGCAATACTGTTGTTGGCGGCTCGAATGTTTTTGTTTTCAAAAAACATAAATTCATTTCCTCCCCAAAACTGGGTCTCGGCATCGTATTTATAAATCAAATCATTCCCCATAGTGTACATGGGTTTGACGTTGGTAATGGCGTTGTTGAGCTGTCCATTTTGCATAATCAAAACTTTTACGTTTTGAATAGGGCTTTGAAATAAAAGTGTTTGCGATTTAATAGCAAAATCAAGATTTTGTTTAAAATTAAGATCTTTAACGTTTCTAGCGCGTTTTACTTGTATGGGCACTTCAACTAGGTTTTCAAAAAGTATGAATTTCCTTGAAAACACAACTTCTCGGGCTTCATTTAAAATTTTCAACATATAATTTCCACTTACCATAAGTTTTGTAAACTTGTTTGGCAATGATAATCTGTAATGTGAATAGAGTTGTAAAGTATTAAAAGAATTGGTGTATTCTTGAATTCGTTGGTCATCGAAACCTTGTAAATATTCATTTCTTGATAATTGTGAGGGTTTCCAATCATAGTCGCAATGCACAATTTGATAATAATAATTGGACTCATCTCCAAACAAGTCATCAAACTGCAATTGAAATGAATCGTCTAAACCAAAAAGAGGAATAGCATTTTGGTCATTTTGAACAAACGTAACCGTTTTTATATTAAATGGAGGAACAATTTCTTTTTCTTGTCCAAAAAGAGATGTTACAAATAAAAATGAGAGTATGAAGTAAGAATTAAATTTCAACATATACTTAAGGATTAACGAAATGTAAAGATAACAAAATAGTATATAGTTTACAAAGTTTGGTTTTTTATTTAAAACAAACAGGAATAATTTCTCCTTTTGCCAAACAATATTTTTCGACCAAATCGGGACTGATTTTGTTGGTGTAATCTTCTTCAACAACCGTAAAACCAATGCTTCTGAGTTTATCAAAATAATCCCGACCATAAATACGTACATGATCATATTGTCCAAAGATGGCAGCACGTTCTTTTTGGTCAACAATAGTGTCATCGGAAAAAGTAACGGCTCTTGACAAGTCTTGTGGAATTTGCAAAATTGCCATTCCGCCTTTTTTCAGTACTCTGAACAATTCTTGCATGGCTTTGGTATCATCTGGAATGTGCTCCAAAACATGGTTACAAAAAATAATATCATACGAATTTTCCTCAAAAGGAAGGTTGCAAATATCCGCTTTCACATCGGCAAGAGGCGACAGTAAATCAGTAGTGGTATATTCGATATTTTGCTGTTTTCGGAAACGCTTATAAAACTCTTGTTCAGGAGCAAAATGCAATACTTTTAATGCTGAATTTATTTCAGCATCTCTTAATTTTACTCTACAAGAATTCGAAACTGGAGCATCTGAAACGAGTTCCGATTGAAAAAAATCAGTTTCGTTTTGTAAATACAACCAAAGCAACCGGTGTCTTTCAAGCGAAAGGGTACTTGGTGAAAGCACGTTGTTGCGTTGTGTTCCGTAACCATAAGGCAAAAACATTCGAAAGCTTTTTCCGTCGATTGGGTCAGTAAATTTTTCCCCTTTCAACAAAAAAGCCAATATTGGTCGAATAACGATACTCAATCTGATTAAGATTGGGCGTGGAATGGTATTGAGAATGATTTTAAACACAGATTTCACAGATTTTCACAGATTAATTTATAATATAATTCGTTTGTACTTCAGGCTATCTTCTCCAAAATTTATTAGTAAACCTATTTTATTTTTTGATGCAGCAAGATAATTAAGAGTTTGTTTTATTTCGCTACTTGAAAGTGCTTGAATGGCTTTTATTTCCAAAATTATTTCATCAAAAACTATAAAGTCTGAAAAATAGTGATGGGGTAGTATAACATCTTTATATGTAATGTTGAATTTTTTTTCCCTTTCAAATGGAATTTCATTTTTTCTAAATTCATATTCTAATGCGTCTCCATAAATAATTTCACTATGGCCTTTCCCTAAAATTTTATGAACTTCCATACAAACACCAATGATCTTGTATGTTTCTTCTTTTAGATAAAATTCTTCCATAATTTACTCGTTTATTGTAAATACTCAAAAAGTCCAATTTCATTATTTTCATTTATCTGTGAAAATCTGTGAAATCGGTGTTTAGATTTATAACGGCACTTTTCTAAATTCATCTTCCTCATTACTCACAATCCCGAGTGCTTCATAAATGTATGCAAATGTGGATAATATTTCGGGTTTTCCATCAATCAAAGCGACGTCGTGTTCAAAATGTGCACTTGGTTTTCCGTCAGCAGTCAGTATCGTCCAACCGTCTTTGAGTTGTTTTATATTTCGGGACCCCATATTGATCATGGGTTCGATAGCGACAACCATTCCTTCTACAAAAAGTTTGCCTCTACCCCGTTTTCCATAATTAGGCATTTCTGGATCTTCGTGCATCACTTTTCCAACGCCATGTCCAACTAATTCTCGAACTACGCCATAACCGTGCGCTTCTGTATATTTTTGAATGGCATTTCCAACATCTTCAACACGATTCCCAGCTTTGAATTCACGAATACCGACATAAAGTGATTCTTTAGTCACTTGCAATAATTTTTTGGTTTCTGGAGCTACTTCGCCAATTTCAAAAGAATAGGCATGATCACCATGAAAACCATTTTTATACGCGCCACAATCTACAGAAATAACATCGCCACTTTCTAAAGGTTTGTTGTTTGGAATTCCATGTACCACTTGCGCATTTGGACTCATACAAAGCGAATTGGGAAAGCCATATAGTCCAAGAAAACTTGGTACTGCGCCATGATCTCTGATAAATTCTTCGGCTAGCTTGTCTAAGAATAAAGTGGTTACACCTGGTTTTATTTCTTTGGCAATCATGCCTAAAGTTTTGGAAACAATCAAAGCACTTTCGCGCATTAATTCAATTTCTTCTCGGGTTTTCTGGATAATCATTTTACTTTTTTTGAGTGCGCAAATTTACAATATTAATCCGGATTTGCTATAATTTTAAACAACTCTGAATTTGACATATAGAAGCGATTTTCTATAGCAATTCTTGCCAATTGAGCACTAACTAAATTATTTTCTCTGGTGTTTATAATAAATAATGCACTTTCTCCTAAAAAAAACAGACGTTCCTCCGATTGCAACATAGTTTCGTTGGCTTTCACCAAATCGATTGTGATTTTTATTTGATTTTTTAACGACTGTATTTCTGTTTTTTGTGAGATAATTTTGTTTGAAAGCTGTACTTTTTCAATATCCAAAGTCCATTTAGCATCTTGCACTTTGTATTTTGCAAGGTTTAATCCGCCACGTTCTTTCCTTAAAAATAATGGAAAATAAAAATTAAGGCCTATCTTATAATCTTGAAAACGAGAGCTGTCTAAGGCACTTTTCTCCGATAAATAGGAATAGCCGATGTCAATTTTTGGCAAAATTAGATTTGACTTTAATTTTCTATCGATTTCTAAAATGGCAATTTTGTTTTGTAGCGCATTAATTTTTGGATGTGTATCAATTGTAAATTCTTGTTGCAACAATTCGTTGGTTTTTAAAGTCTCTTGAATAGATAATTCTAGTTTTGATACCGGTACCATTGCATCTGAAAGCTCTAACGGAATGTTGTTTTCTAACCACAAAAAATTAGACAATTCTAATTTGGATTTGGTTAGTTTTAAAGTGGAATCTTCCAAACTCAACAATCTATTATTAACTACAATTCCGGCTTCAATACTATCTATAGCTGGCTTGTCTCCTTGTTGGATTAATGTTTGTATTGCCTTGAAACGCGTTTTTGCATTAACAAGATAATTTTGATACAGTTGAAATTCTTCGTAATTTTTTTTCCAATTAAAATAGGCTACAGATGCATCGTGGAGCACTAAAATGGCTTGAAGTTTTCTTTCTGATTCACTCCATTGCATTTGAATTTTTGCTTTTCGCAAGTCAGCCATTCGTTGATTAATTATCAAACCTTGTCCCAACGGAACGTTTATGCCCAATGCGTATAATCCTTGATTTGGCAAGGTGTTTTGCGGGTTGAGGTAAATGCCATCGGCATTATCAAAACTGGCTTTAAGGTCAATTCCATACCAAGTTGGAATTTTGAAACTGCTATTTAAAATGGAATAATATTCTTTGTCTTTGAATTGTTTTTTACTATAATCCACTTCTATTTTTGGGTCAAAACCACCACGAGCTTGCATTAAATTGGCTTGCGCTTCGCTGTTTCTTAAATTAGCACTTTTTACCAAAGGATGGTATTTTTTTACAAAACCAAGAAATTCATTATACGACATTTCATTAGTTGCTTCTTTTTGGGCAAAACCTGAAAACCAAGTAAATAGTAGAAAAAGGATAAGCTTGTTCATTATTTTTTCTCTTTAGTTTTATTGTTTTTCGACTTGTAAAAATTGGGTGGAAAACCATTTAGCGTTCTCCAAATTTCAAACCAAATTGGCACGTTGTCTAATAATGCCAATGTTTGAACCCCAGAGCCAATACTGAGTTGTTTTGGCCATTTGTGTTCGCTAGGGTCAGGAGCAATTAATATTCGATATTTGCCGTTATCACTAATAAAGGTTTCAATCGCTACCACTCTTCCACCGAAGGTACCATAAGACATATTGGGCCATCCCGAAAATACAATTGTAGGCCAACCGTCGAACCAAACTCTAACTTTTTCGTTTTTTTGTATTAAAGGCAAATCGATTGGGTCAATATAAGTTTCTACCGCCACATCATAGTCTGCTGGCATTATGCTAACCACGGCAGTTCCCTCTTTTATGTTTTCGCCCAAACCAGAAAGCAAAGCTTTATTTACATATCCGTTTTGTGGAGCTTTTATATAATACATGCCATTTCTAATGCTGTAATTGGCATATTGATTTTCTAATTTATTAACCTGAGCTTCGGCATCAAACTGATTGCTTTTGGCAGTAAACTGATCGCTTCGTGCTTTAGATGTTTTTTCGGAATATTCAGCTAAAATTCTGTTGCTCTCCACTTTAGAATTGATAAATTCATTTTTACTTGTGTGCAGTTTATTTTCTTGAGTAATGATTTTCGCCTCCATTTCTTGCAGTTTTAATCTTTTCTCTTCTACATCTGACAATGGTTTCAGCCCTTCTTTATTTAAAAGGGTAGCCCTGTTAAATTGTGTTTTTGCAATTTTTATTTGAGTTTTAACGGCTTCCAAATCAATACTGTCACTTTTTATTTTTAAAACGGCTTGCTTGATTTTGTTTTTGGCTTGCTCTATTTTAAGTAGTTTCTCACTGTTTATAGCTTGAATTTGGGTTTCCAATGAATTGATTTTTCCACCATAAGAAGTTAAAGCATTCTTTTTAGCATTCACTTGATTTTTTGTGTTTTGAACTAAATTCGGGTCGAAATAATCCTCTTTGATTTCCGAAATAAACAAGATAGTATCTCCTTTTTTTACAAAATCCCCTTCTTGTACATACCATTTTTCAATTCTTCCTGAAATTAATGTTTGTATTGTTTGTGGTCTTTGATTAGGTTTTAAAGTCGTGACATTACCTGAACCAGAAACGTTTTGTGTCCAAGGCAAAAAAAGCACAATTAGTCCAATTATTGATACAATTGTAATAATTCGATTTAAAATTTTGTAATGCGGACGGTTGCTTAAATTTTTTATGGTTTTGAATTTGTCATTCAAAATGAGGGGCGAATGATTATTATTTGAAATGTTTAGCATACCATTAATTATTTGAATCGTGAGAAATAGAACCTTTTTTCATAATGATTTTTCGGGTGCATTTTTGCTTCCAATAGTCGTTTTTAGAAGATACAATTACCGTCCAAGGATTGTTTTTTGATGTAATAAAATCAATAATATCATTGGTGCAATCTTCATCCATTTTATCCGTAGGATTTTCTAAGAATAATATTTTAGGCTTGTTTACAATGCTTCGAGCCAATATTATTTTTTGGGCATTTGATGATGAAATCTGATGACCTTCAGGATATATTTTTGTGTCTAATCCTTCTGGAAGGCTTTTGATGTAGGATGTAAGTTGAACCGCATCAATTGCCCATCTCAAATCTTCGTAGCTTACATCGGCATTATTAAATGTAATATTTTCCAAAATTGTGCCTTGAAATGGGGTTTCGCCTTGAAGTAGCGGACGGCATTCCGTGGAAAATAGCTATAACCCGAGGGGGATTTCTCCTCACCGGATGTCTCCTAGGCTTCGTCTTGGCCCCAAC
>CAIRNC010000508.1 GCA_903879875.1 uncultured Bacteroidota bacterium | reverse complement strand
TTAAAACAGAAAATCACTCGAAGTGACGATGGTTGTTTTTTATAGTAGGAGCTTGTTAGTTCCGTCTCTTCGAGTGTTATTTATAAAATTGCGATTAGCTGTTTTATAAATAATGTATAGAGAAGCATTTTATCCTTTATGTTTTTCATAGGTTCTCGATACTATTTTCTATTTCAAAAACTAGCGTTTTTAAAACAGAAAATCACTCGAAGTGACGATGGTTGTTTTTTATAGTAGGAGCTTGTTAGTTCCGTCTCTTCGAGTGTTATTTATAAAATTGCGATTAGCTGTTTTATAAATAATGTATCGAGAAGCATTTTATCCTTTATATTTTTCATAAGTTCTCGATACCATTTTCAATTTCAAAAACTAACGTTTTTAAAACAGAAAATCACTCGAAGTGACGGTAGTTGTAGTTATTGCAATTAGTCTTTGATTTACGTCTCTTCGAGTGGATTTTTAAAATAAAAATGCTAATTTTTGTTTTAAAAATTTGTATCGAGAAGCTTGTTTAGCAGGAATTTAATATTTTTGTCAAATGCAACAATCTTATGTTTATATATTAAAATGTTCCGACAACAGTTATTATACTGGGGTAACAAGTAATTTGGAACAAAGAATGTTCCAGCACAATGTTGCATTTTACCCAGATTGTTACACCGCCAGTAGAAGACCATTATTATTAGTGTTTTATGCTGAATTTACAGATATAAATTTTGCTATAGACACGGAAAAACAAATTAAAAAATGGTCAAGAGCTAAGAAGGAAGCTTTAATCAATGGCGATTATGATGCTTTACCTAATTTAGCAAAGAAGAAATTTGAATAATCTTATCTTTTCATAGGTTCTCGATACTATTTTCTATTTCAAAAACTAGCGTTTTTAAAACAGAAAATCACTCGAAGTGACGGTAGTTGTTATTTATAGCAGGAGCTTGTTAGGTTCGTCTCTTCGAGTGTTTTAGTACTAAATGCGTTAGCTTTTAGTAGTGAAATGTATCGAGAAGCATTATATTCAAAAGATGCTCACTCATTTTAAAATATAATAGTAATAATCGGTGAAAATCTTTGAAATCTGTGGCAAGTTTTTTTATAGTTGTAACGTACAGTCATATAATCTACAATACAAACACATAGTAAAGGCATATCAAAGGTATATCAAAGGCATATCAAAGGTATAGGAAAGGTATATCAAAAAGTACCTTTAGAGCCCCCTCAAAAATAGCAATAAACAGTTCAACCCATTTTAGAAGAGGAGCAAAAAAACTACCAATGGATAGCTAAAAAACTACGCCTAAATACTGCAAACACTACAATCGTGTCTCCTAAAAAGAGTCCTTATGGGACTAATTTTACACCACAATTGATGAACTAACAGAAATGAGACAAGTAGTAAATGTGTACGACATTATGGAATTCTTTGATAAAAAAGAAAGACAATCCTATAAAATGATGGCTGATATCAAAAAGAGCTATAGTAAACTTGCCTTTCAACCCATTACTATAATAGAATTTGCTGCCTATTACAAAATCACTCCCGAATCGATCATAGAGGTAATGAAAGCCAACGACCAATACAAACAACAACAATTAGATGCTAAAAAACAAAAATATGAACAAAAGGAAGCAACCAAAAAAAAGGAAGCAGAAGTAAAACAGCAACAACAACTTAAAAGACTAGAAATAAAAGAAAATCAACCAATTAGATTCACCAATAAGACA
>CAIRNC010000507.1 GCA_903879875.1 uncultured Bacteroidota bacterium | reverse complement strand
TTTAATACAATAAGTTAAAGAGAACTGCGTTTTTTATTAGAGATTTTTATTTGATATTTGTAAAAATAATTTAATTTGAAAAAAGCACCTTTCATTAGCTTCTTACTTTTTTGTTCCTTCGCTTACAGTCAGGCTATTAGAAAATATTCTAATGAATTTATGAATATTGGAGTTGATGCGGCTGCATTAGGAATGTCAAATACTGCCGTCGCTAGCACTAGTGATGTAAATTCGGTTTACTGGAATCCCGCAGGATTGATGAACTTAGAAGGCGAACAAGTCGCATTAATGCATGCCAGTTATTTTGCGAATATTGCCCAATATGATTATTTTGCCTACGCCAAAAAAATTGATGACCGTAGCGCTTGGGGAATTTCATTCATTCGATTTGGAGTTGATAACATTTTAAATACAACACAACTTATAGATAATCAAGGGAATATAGATTACAATAGAATTAGTTTGTTTTCAACAGCCGATTATGGCGTAACTTTTTCGTATGCCAAAAAATTACCGCTTCAAGGATTTCAATATGGTGTAAATGCCAAAGTAATACGCCGAATAATTGGAAAATTTGCCAGTTCTTGGGGTTTTGGTTTTGATGTAGGACTTCAATTTAATCATGATGATTGGCAATTTGGATTAATGCTTCGCGATATTACAACTACTTATAATGTATGGAATATTGATGAGGAAGAATACGCAAAAGTTTCAAATGCTATTCCTGGTCAAAATCAAACTTTACCGGAAAATGTTGAGATAACCATGCCAAAAGCGCAACTTGGAATGTCTAAAAAATTTGAATTTCATAACGAAACAAGTCTTCTTGCAGCAGGTAATTTGAATATGCGATTTGAACATTCAAATGATGTTTTTTCAACAAATGGAGTAAGCATTGACCCTGCATTAGGATTTGAATACGGATATACTGATTTGTTTTTTTTAAGAGCTGGTGTTGGAAATTTTCAAAGTACTACTCAAATCGATAATACCAACAGCATCACTTTTCAACCCAATGTTGGTTTAGGCTTCAAATATAAAGGCATTCAAATTGATTATGCGTTGACCGATTTAGGGGATCAAAGTGCCGCTTTGTATTCTAATATTTTTTCCTTGAAAATTGATTTAGACATTTTTAAAAGATAAACAAAGTTTAAATGTTGTTACAAAAATTAAAATCGATACTTTTTTTGGGAATGCTTTTGTTCTTTTTCCCATTTTCAAAAATAAATGCACAGCATCTTGTATTATCGGACAAAGCCGAAATAAGTATTCTAACTTGTGATTCAGGCAATGAATTATATTCCTTATTTGGACATACGGCGTTGCGAATAAAAGATGAACTTAACGCCGTTGATGCTGTATATAATTACGGCTATTTTGATTTTAGAACACCTAATTTCTATCTAAAATTTGTCAAAGGCGATTTGCAGTATTTTGTGGCAATCGATAATTTCAATGATTTTTTAGCCGAATATGTTTATGAACAAAGAGGTGTTTTTGAACAAAAATTAAATCTTACAACACTTCAAAAGCAAAAAATATTTGATGATTTGAATGCTGTATTGGCTTCTGACAATCGATTTTATACTTACAAATTTATAGACCGAAACTGTACTTCAATGGTTGTTGATGTAATCAATAAAAACATCAATACACCGATTTCAAATAAAGTAAAGGATTCCGGCAAAACAAATCGAACCATACTTTACGGTTATTTGAGCTCACATTTTTATGAAAATTTAGGAATTAATATCATGTTTGGTGCCAAAACGGATCGTCAATTTGATAAGATTTATCTTCCATTACAATTGATGGAAAGTTTAAAAATTTCTAAAAACGATAAGTTTCCTATAAGTAGTGATACTAAAATTTTAAATATAAATAGTGCCGCAAAGCTCCCATTTTCGATTTGGAATAATTGTTATTCTTACCTTTTGTTTTTTATTTTAATTGCTTTATGGAATAAAAAAGCCGTTTACATTTCCTATTTTGTAGTCAATGGATTATTAGGAATATTCTTGTTTTGGGCAGGATTCTATTCGTTGCATGAAGAATTATCGTTAAATTATAATATATTATTATTCAACCCCTTACTATTGCTTTTGGCCTTTTTTATTGTTAAAAATAATTTTGGATTGGCACTAAAAACAGCCTATTTATATGGTATTTTTATACTCATTTATATTGGCTTGATGTTGAATAAACCTCATTTTCTAATGTTTTCTCCAATGATTGCTACTAATCTGATTCTTCTAACTCGAATTATTTTAGCAAATCGTAAAAAACTAGCCAATTAGTTCATTATTGACCACGATAAAATAATACGGTACTAAAAGTTTTTATGATAATATTGATATCTAGAAAAACACTTCGATGTTTGATATAGTACAAATCATACTGAAGTTTTATCAAACTGTCTTCTTTAGTTTCACCATAAGCATAATTAACTTGTGCCCAACCAGTTATTCCGGGTTTAATAACATGACGCGTTTCATAAAAAGGCATTGATTTGGACAATTCATTTACAAAAAAAGGGCGCTCTGGACGTGGTCCAATAAAAGCCATTTCCCCCTTAAGAATATTATAAAACTGAGGCATTTCATCTAATCTCGTGTTTCTTAGAAATTTTCCAAATGGTGTAATTCTACTATCATTTAATTTAGCAAAAACGGCTCCATCAACTTCAGCATTTTTGACCATAGTTCGGAATTTGAATATTTCAAATGACTTCCCATTTTTCCCGACACGAGTTTGTTTGTAGAAAAGCTTCCCTTGATTTCCAATTGCATTTCCAAGTAATATAATTGGAATAAAAAAGGCACATAAAAGAAGCCCCAAAGTAGATAAAAGTGTATCTATAATTTTAATAATCAGTAAATATAATTTATTTTGATTGTTTCTACTAAAGGGAAAATGTTTATAAAAATCCTTATTAAAATGCTGAATAGGAATTCGTTGCGTGATTTGCTCGTAAACTTGAGCATATTCCCTAATGATAAATCCATTTTCTAATAAATTCAAAAGCTGATTGTATAAATCAACCGAAATGCTTTCTGCTTTTTGAGAGGCAATTACAATTTCAGAAATATTGTTTTTCTTTATAAAAACTTCAAAATCAACAATTGAGAGCTTTTTGAGATAATTGATTTTCGAGTCTTCAACCCCATCCGTATTGAAATATCCTAAAATTTTATAATGTGGATCAATATTTTCTAGCACAGTTACTAATTCTTTAACTTGATCATTATCACAAATTAGAATTACATTTTTTTCAAAGCGGTAAGAAGCCAGAAATTTTTGATAAAATATTCTCCAAATCAACAAGGATAAGAATATTGCAATATAAAAATATAAAATTTGAATTCTATTTAACGGAAGAATGGGGGTGAAAATCGGTGTAAGCAAATAGAAAAGCACTGTTGTTGAAGATGTTAACACAATACTTCGAATTACTTGAAACTGATTACTCGCTACTTGAAGATTATACATTTCAAAAACAGTACCTAACACCGAAATATATAATCCTAATACAACTGTCCAATAATAATTTCGAATTGAAATATGAAAATAATTAAAATTAAATAATACATCAACCAAATATAAAGCCAATAAAACCGAAGCAATATCAAATATTCTCAATAGCACTTTTCGCTCTGAAATTTCGAAATGTATTTTATTTCTTGAAAACATTGTAATGAAAAATAAAATGCAATATAGTGAATATGTTTAAATTTAGTCCAAAGAATTTATTTATTTCTGTAAGTAGTATTTAAAGAATTAAAATAAAACTTAATTTCTAAAATTGATTTAAGATTGTAATTACTTCAGTAACTTCATCCATTGTCAGCACAGGGCTAATGGGCAAACTTAGCACTTCTTGATGAATTTTTTCTGTAATTGGAAATGACAATGTACTCCATTCTAAAAGTGCTTTTTGATGATGTGGCGCTATCGGATAGTGTAT
>CAIRNC010000506.1 GCA_903879875.1 uncultured Bacteroidota bacterium | reverse complement strand
CTTTTACTGATGAAAATTTCAAAACGTACAGCTCAAACCTGGAGAGACGAAGGCAAAATTTCATTCAGTCAAGTAGGAAACAAAATCTACTACAAACTTTCTGATGTTGAAAAGCTATTACAAGAGCATTACAACAAATCATTCAAAGGACGATAGTATGAGCAGCTGCAACGGAACTTGTGAGTTTTGCGATTGCAAAACTCACACAAACGAGAACCAACAACTGCCAACTAACAACTATCAACTTTAAAAAATGATAACAATATTCAAGAATTTCAACGAAGTAGTTGAACATAAATCAATACCGGTAATCTTGGATGAAATCCGCACCGGAAAATACAAACCCGGCATAATTTACCTGCGTAAATCACTTACCGAAAACAAAACAGAAGCATACAACAAAGCAAAAAAATCACTTCCAGCATTCACACCTTCAGGAAAGTTTATTGGTGGTAGAAAATTGGAATTTTTAGCGGATTATTCAAGCTGCATTATACTTGACATCGACAAATTAACTGCTTCCGAATTACAAAATGCAAAGAACCTAGCTGCACAAAGTGAGTTCACGTATGCGTGTTTCATTAGCCCATCAGGAAACGGATTAAAAATTCTAGTCAAAATCGATACACCAAAAACCGAACATAAAGAAACGTTCCTAAAAGTTCAAGCTCATTATGAGAATATTTTAAAATTAGAAATAGACAAATCAGGCAAAGATGTAACTCGTTTATGTTTTTATTCCTGGGATGAAAATCTTTATCTAAACGAAAACGCTACTGTCTTTGCGAGTGAAACGAAGCAATCTTGTCAAACTGAACTCGTTTCAGTTTCTCCACTGCCAACCGCGACTGTGACTGCGACTGATTACGACGCTATTTACAACCATTGCATTAAATTCACCGAAAAAAAAGTGCAATTTGTGAATGGTAGTCGCAACGTATTCGTACACCAACTAGCGTGTAACCTAAACCGAAAAGGAGTTGCATTACAACAAGCTCTAGGATATATTCTAACCGATTTTGGCTATGATGAAAAAGAAGTAACACAAGCTGTCAATAGTGCTTACGGAAACATTCACGAGTTTGGTAAAAATGAGAAATTTGAACAATCTAATAAACCTAAAAAGAAGGAAAACTTTTCAATTACAGATACTGCTGAGGACGACGACGAAGACAAACCAAAACCAACACAAATAGACCGTTTAGAGCTGTTTTTATCAACAAGATATGTATTTCGTCATAATATCGTTTCTGGCAAGTTAGAGTTCCAATATTTTGGTAAAAAGAAGTGGAATGTGATGAATGATTTTATAGAAAATTCAATGCTTCGAGAATGTCTAAAAGGTCGAATTAAAACAAACCTTTCGTCACTAAGAAACTTATTGTATTCTGATTTTTGTGAGCTTTTCAATCCATTTGAAGATTACTTTTTCAATTTGCCAACCTATGATGAAAAGACCGATTATATTACCGAATTAGCCAACACAATAACAACTACAAAACAAGACCTTTGGCAGCAATGTTTTAAAAAATGGTTAGTGGCAATGGTGGGTTGTGTACTCGATGAAAAAGTAATCAATCACACAGTAATTGTGTTCAGTGGCAAACAAGGATTAGGTAAAACAACTTGGGTTGAAAAGCTTGTTCCCAAACAATTGAAAGAGTATTTGTTTTCCGGAACCATAAACCCAAACAACAAAGATACTTTAGTACAACTGGCTGAATGTATGTTGATCAATTTAGATGAATTAGAAAACCTAAACCGTTCTGAAATTGGATCACTCAAAGAAATCATTACAAAAACCCAAATCAGAATGAGAAAAGCCTACGGACACAACAACGAAACAATGCCAAGACGCGCATCCTTTGCCGGAAGCGTCAACACAGCAGAGTTCTTAAACGATAGTACAGGAAGCAGAAGATTTCTTTGTTTTGAGTTAGAAGGCATACAATACCAACACGATGTAGATATAAATAGGGCTTTTTCACAAGCTTTGTTTCTTTTCAAAAGTGGTTTTAGGTTTTGGTTTGACCAGGAAGAAATCAAATCCATCACCGAAAATAACG
>CAIRNC010000505.1 GCA_903879875.1 uncultured Bacteroidota bacterium | reverse complement strand
CGTTACGCTTTGCGATTCTTGCACCAAAATCGATTTGCAAATCGTCACAAAACAAGACACTACAGTCAGTTTGTAATTGATTTCTACGAATTACAGAACGAATTCGTGCCAACAATTCGGCAGTTCTAAATGGTTTTGTAAGGTAATCTGTTGCGCCATTGTCGAGTGCTTTTACAATATCTTCTTCACTGCTTTGAACGGAAAGTATGATAATCGCTTTAGTGTACCAAGTACGAAGTTCCTTAAGGATTTCATGTCCACTTTTGTCTGGTAAACCAATGTCAAGCAATATCAATTCAGGTGGATGGTTTACGGCTAGAAGGATGCCTTCTTTACCTGTTTCGGCAAGCCAAACTTTGTAATCGTTACTTTCTAGCGTTATTTCGAGTAACTTCCTAATTGGGGCTTCATCATCAATAACTAATATTTCGGCTTTATTCATTTTTGAGGTTGTTTAAATAGGACGTTTCCGTTGGAATTGTAATCGTAAAACAAGCACCTGAATTGATTTTGTTTTCTAATTTTATAGTGCCATTGTGTGCTTCAATAAAACCTTTTACAATTGATAATCCGAGACCGCTTCCGCCCGTTTTTGTATTGGGCAAACGATAAAATTTATCAAATACGTATTGAATTTCATTCTCTGGAAACCCTTTTCCATTATCTGAAATGGAAAGGACACAATTATTAAATTCATAAGAAGCTTCAATAGTTATTATCGTGTCTTTCGGAGTATATAAAATGGCATTGGTTACTAAATTTTGAATTATTTCTTCCATTAACCCAGCGTCTAATTTGAATAAGGGTAATTTTTCGTCTGGAATAAAATGAATACGGTGTTCCTTTATAATTGGTGTAATTTTTTGAATCACGGTATAAATAAGCTCATTTATATCACACCAATCTTGTTTTAATGTTAGCATTCCGGTTTCTAATCGACTCATATTTAAGAGATTTTCGACTTGACGATTGAGTCGAATACTTGCTTTATCAATTTCTTCAAGCAGTGCTGTATGATTGGATTCTGAAAGTTTATGCCGGTTTTCTTTTATGGTATCAATAGCACCGATGATAGTAGCAATGGGCGTTCGCAATTCGTGAGAAAGAGAATTAAGCAAAGTATCATAGAGTTTTATTGTTTTCTCTTTTTCTTCTTTGTCGCGTGCTTTACTTTCGGCTTCTTTGATCTTGAATGTTAAAACGGCGTTTACTAATGCTATAATTACATACATCAAAAACAGCAGTATATCTTCGGTATTTGTAATATGAAACGTAAACAGCGGTTGAATAAAAAAGAAGTTTAGTATTAAACCACTCAAAATTGCGGTTAGCAAAACGGGTAAAATATCAAATAACATGGCTATTATAGAAACAGTCATTAATAAAATTAGTGCCGTAATTCTATAATCTAAGTATTTCGAGAAAAAGAAACAAACGATTGATACAAGGAATACCATTACAATACTAATCAAGTATTGCATTGACGATGTGTATTTTTTGGTTTTTAATTTTCTCAAAATAATTACTTATTTGGTAGTACAAATGTAATTCAAATCGCTAAATTCAAAACCGGAGTGCAATAAATAATTTTAAACCACATAGATTCTTCGTTGACTCTATTATGGAACCCTTTTTAAAGGCATTTTATTTTACATAGCTATGATAAGTGAAGCGCCTTTCTATTCAAAATTAAAAAAAAGTGCTATGTGGTTTATTTTTCTAATAAGAATCAAGTTCAGGTTGGTGTTACGAAATTATAGAAGTAAGGTATATAAACTTATAAATTAAAAGGGTTTTAACTTACGAATCAATCATTTAATTGTCGTAATTTTAAACCAATAAATACAAAGAAATGAAACCAATACTTCCTATCGACCGAGCCGAAATTTTAAAAAGGTATAAACCCATTAATGCCTTTACGCATAAAGGGATTCAAGGACACGCCTTATTAATTGGCGGTAGTTATGGTAAAATAGGTTCTATTATGTTATCATCCAAAGCTTGTTTGAAAACCGGTTGTGGGTTAGTTACTGTATTTATTCCGCGATGTGGTTACGAAATCATTCAAACCGCCAATCCCGAAGTGATGGTTCTAACCGATATCCAGGAAAAACAGCTTTCCAAAATTGAATATAATTTTAGTCCTCAAGCTATTGGTATTGGTCCAGGACTAGGGCAAGAACCTCAAACCCAACAAACACTTCATGATTTTTTAGTTCACAATAAAGTACCCTTAGTTATCGATGCCGATGCACTAAATATTTTGTCACAAAACAAAGATTGGTTAGCCTTAGTGCCTAAAAAAACCATATTCACGCCACATCCGAAAGAACTGGAGCGATTGATAGGAAAATGGAATTCCGATTCCGAAAAAAGGGATAAAACCATTGCGTTTTCCCTACAGCATCATCTTATAATAGTGATGAAAGGAGCACCTACTTGTATCATTGACGGCAAAACAATTTATGAAAACACCACAGGAAACGCCGCTTTGGCAACAGCAGGAACAGGCGATGTGTTGACAGGTATGATAACTAGTTTACTTGCACAATCTTATACGCCCCTTGATTCTGCGATACTGGGTGTCTATCTCCACGGACTGACTGCTGATATTACATTGCCAGCAACAGGCTATCAATCGTTTATTGCCTCTGATGTCATTGCTACTATCGGAAAAGCCTTTTTGAGTTTGGAGGTGAAATAATTTTCAAAGTGTTTGTAACAAAATAAATATGTTTTCGTCTTACTAGAAATCAATCATTAAAAATACAATCATCATGAAAAAATCAATCAAAATCCTTGGACTAGCTTTGATCACTTTTAGTTCAATTGCTTCGGCTTCTAATTTAAAAGTGAATCATAATTTAGTTCATTTCCAACAATCAGCAGTTGTTAATGAAACCGATCCTTGTTGTGTTACAGAGCAAAAATTTGTTTCGTTTGCCGACCCTAGTCTTATTGCTACCGAATTAGGCGCATTGAAAAAAAGTCAGAAATCGATAGACGAAATGATTAGCGACGATAGTAAAATTATCGAAAGCACTGCGGCTACTAAAAACTAACCAAGATTAATTAATCTGAAAAACACTCCAAATCGGGAGGTGGTCGGATATTTTTCTTGCATCTTTCAAAGTAGCAAAGGAGCTATAAAAAGGAACAATTCCAGCTTTTAAGGCGTTGTTCCTTTTGTTATTATAAAACATATTGTCATATTCTGAAGCCAAACATTCGTTGCCTTTGCACTTTTGTTTCAAACTTGTTTTTTGATTGACCAAAGTAGTGCTAAAGCCCATCTTCTTTAACGGAAGGAACACCTCGTTGGATTGTGGACAGTTAAAATCACCCATAAAAATTAAATTCAATTTGGCATACAAGCCCGGCAACAACTTAAAGTATTTTATTTCACTTTCGGGGTTTTTCGCTTTCGGCACCGCATGAAAAGAAACTAAGGTAAACGATTTTCCTTCGTATTCAAACGTACTCATGTACGGCTCTCTATCTATTTCTTTTTGAAAGTTTTGCTCTAGCCAACAATTCCCCATCTTCTTTACTTTTGACGGCTTCCAAACATAAGCATACCGTTCTATACTCGATTTATTGTCGCTTGTGGTGGGGTCGCTAATGG
>CAIRNC010000504.1 GCA_903879875.1 uncultured Bacteroidota bacterium | reverse complement strand
GTAATTTTTGGACGTCTTTTTTGCGGATGGATCTGTCCACAAACTATTTTTTTAGAAATGGTTTTCAGACGAATTGAATTTTGGATTGAAGGAGATAGAGGAGCTCAAATTCGATTGAGTAAACAAGAATGGGACGCTGAAAAAATTAGAAAAAAAGGACTGAAATGGTCTATTTTCTTAATTATATCTTTTCTTATCGCCAACGTTTTTTTAGCCTATTTAATCAGTAGTGATGAGTTGTTCAAAATGATTGAAGATGGTCCAGAAAATCATGTAAGCACCTTAATTTCCTTGTCTGTTTTTACAGGAGTTTTCTATTTTATCTTTACGTGGTTCAGAGAACAAGTATGTATTATTGCCTGTCCTTATGGTAGATTACAAGGGGTGCTTTTAGACAATAAATCAATTAATGTCGCTTACGATTTTGTTCGAGGAGAAAAAGAATTAGGTCGAGCCAAATTTAACAAACAAGAAGATAGAGCAACAACTGGAAAAGGGGATTGTATTGATTGCAAACAATGTATTCATGTTTGCCCAACAGGAATTGACATTAGAAATGGAACGCAACTGGAATGTGTCAATTGTACCGCTTGTATAGACGAATGTGATACTATCATGGATGGTGTTGGTTTGCCAAAAGGATTGATTCGCTATGCTTCAGAAGATGAAATCGAGAAAAAATCGCCATTTAAGTTTACAACTCGAATGAAAGGTTACACTACAGTTTTGACCATTTTAGTTGGACTTTTGATAGGATTATTATTCTTAAGAACCGATGTTGAAGCTGTCATTTTAAGATTACCCGGACAATTGTATCAGCATAAAGGAGAAAATATCAGTAATATTTATACATTTAAAATTATAAATAAAACCAATGAAGATTTTAATGATATTCATTTAAAATTAGTTGGTATAAAAGGCAAATTAAATGTAGTTGGAAAACAAGATTTTAAAGTGCCTCGCCAAGGTATGAATGAGGGCACGTTGTTTGTAGAAATTAATCAATATCTACTGGAACATGATAAAACAAAACTTAAAATAGAAGTGTATAATGGCAAAAAACTTATTGAAACCAGTAATACAAGTTTTTTAAGTCCAAGAAGTTTTGATTAATTTTGACAAAATAATTTTATAAGAAAACTAATAATATGAAAATAAATTGGGGAACATCAATTGTAATTGCTTTTGCATTATTTTTAACTTTCATCTTGTATTTTGTATTCAAAGTACAATCGAATTCAAAATATGATAATGAATTGGTTGTAGAAGAATATTATAAACACGATGCACATTTTGGTGACGAAATGGAACGAATTCAAAACGCACAGGATTTAGTTCAAAAACCAACTATTACAACTTCTTTGGAAGGAATAACAATTGTGTTTCCTACAACTTATATTTCAAATAATATTAAAGGGAAAGTGTCTCTATACAGACCGTCTAACAAAAAATTAGATTTTGAAGTTCCGATTTCGATGTCTAATTCCACTTTGCTCATACCTAAAAAAAGTTTGGTAGACGGTCGTTGGGACATTAACATGGAATGGCAATATGAAGGAAAGTCCTATTTGACTAAGGATGTTATTTATTTGAAATAAGCTAATAGATTTTAAAATCTAAAATCAGCAATCTAAAATCTAATGCTATATACCGCATTCATTTTTGGTTTAATCAGTAGTTTTCATTGCATTGGAATGTGCGGACCAATAGCTATGATGTTGCCTGTAGATCGAAACAATCAAGCCAAAAAAACGCTTCAAATTATCACGTATCATATCGGTAGATTATCTGCCTACGCTACCATAGGTTTGATTTTTGGGCTATTGGGTAAAGGTTTTTTTCTCGCTGGAATGCAACAAAAACTATCAATATTTATTGGAATTGCAATGATTTTTACCATTTTAATTCCTGAAAAAATATTTGCCAAATACAATTTTTCTAAACCCATTTTTAAATTAATTTCTAAAATTAAAACAACTTTGGGAAATCAATTTAAAAACAAAAGTTTTAAATCCCTTTTTATCATTGGTTTGCTAAATGGCTTTTTGCCTTGCGGAATGGTTTATGTTGCTTTGTTTGGCGCAATTGCTATGCAAAGCGCCAGTTTTGGAATAATTTATATGCTGCTTTTTGGTTTAGGAACCGTACCGATGATGAGTAGTATTGTTTACATCAATTCTTATTTAACAGTACCTATTCGAAATAAAATTCAAAAAGCAATTCCAATAATAGCAGTTGTTTTGGGTGTGCTATTTATTCTACGTGGACTTGGACTTGGCATTCCTTATGTGTCTCCAACAAATATGAGTTTATTTGTTCAGGAGCATCCAAATTGTCATTAGTTCAATACAATCAAGCTACTTTTTTATAGCCTCTTCATATTTTTCGTTGACTTTTTTCCAATTTATTATATTAAAAAAAGCATCAATATAATTTTTCTTTTTTTGTTGGTAATTCAAGTAATACGCATGTTCCCATACATCTAATGCTAAGATTGGAGTTCCTTTAACGGTAGCATTTGGCATTAGTGGATTATCTTGATTTTGGGTACTTGTAATTTGAAGTTTTCCTGAATTATCTACAATTAACCAAGCCCAACCTGAGCCAAATTGTTTATTTGCTACTTCTGAAAATTGTTTTTTAAAAATTTCAAATGATCCAAAATCGGCATTTATCGAAGATGCTAAAGTGTCTTTTGCTATACCTCCTGCTTTTGGACTTATACTTTCCCAGAAAACAGTATGATTATAAAAGCCTCCAGCATTATTTCGCAAGTCAGCATTAGTGATGTCTAATTTAGACAAAATCGTTTCTATAGGCAATTGTTCTAAATCTGTACCAGCAAGAACTTTATTTAGCGCATTTGTATAAGCTAGATAATGTTTTGCATAATGGATTTCCATTGTTGAAGCATCAATCGAAGGTGCTAAAGCATCATACGAATATCCTAATTTTTGAACATTGAATGAACCTCTTTCTGCTCTAATATCATCGGGTTCTCCCATAGCAATTTTTTCTTGAGCTCTTGGCAAAGGCACTTGTACTTCAGTATATTTTTTGTTGTTACAAGAGAATATTGAAATTAAAAGAGAAAAAAACAGCACATTTTTTATTGACTTTTTCATGATTATTTTGAGTCGTTCAACAAATCATTATGAATTTTAAGGATTGATTCTATATACAATTCTTTGGCTTCATCAATTGACAAATGGCTAATTTGCATCCAAGCATTGGTTTTGAAAGCATTTCTTAAGTCAAAATTAGGATTGTATAAAGTGGTTAGAGAACCAGAAGTTGCTTGTTTATAGTAGGCATAAAGTCGCAATTGAACATCTTGTGGCAACGATGATTGTGAGATTGTTGCCGCAATTTCAACTGCTTCTTGAAAACGAATTTCTAAGTTATCTGTTGTCATGTTTTTTCTTTATTAGTGACAAAACAGAAAAAAAAGTTACAAGGGCAGAAAAAAATCTTTGGGTTTCTAGCGTTTCTTATGTTCGGGGATATGAATGGGTTTTAACTGGATGATGCGCAATGCATGTAAAATACGCAT
>CAIRNC010000503.1 GCA_903879875.1 uncultured Bacteroidota bacterium | reverse complement strand
TGTTTATATTTGATTTTATTTGCTATATTTCAATCACTCATAAAAAATATTTTACCTAATTTTTTTACAAAAAAGAAAGTCAATTATAAATATAAAATTAAAACTTTTGAATATCTAAAAAACAATAATTTTATTGCCATAAAGTTAATAAATTCTGACCCTATACAAAAAATAAAAATATCTTCTGCAATTTTAGAACCGTATGTTTTTTTATTTCTAATAGGTTGTAGTTTAGGTATAAATTTAATATCTATAATAATAATGCTTATTTCATTATTACTTATATTTTCAGCAGGAAATATAATTGCTATTTGTTGTAATTTATCTAATAACATATAAAATGACAGTACACGACATATATAAAAAATATCCGACACAAGAATCATGTTTAGAATATCTTGAATATTTAAGATGGAAAGATGAGCCAGCTTGTCCTAATTGTGGGTCGTTAAATATGACCCCTTATAAAAACGGATTACGTTGGCATTGTAATGATGAAAATAAATCAGTTAGTGTTTTAAAAGATACTATTTTTGAAGGAACTCGAATGCCTTTACAAAAGTGGTTTTATGCAATTCATTTAATGCTTTCCGCTAAAAAAGGATTAAGCGGTATGCAACTATCAAGAAATTTAGATGTATCTTGGAATACTGCTTGGTACACTTCAATGAAAATAAGATGTGCTATGCAAGACCAATCTTATATTTTAGAAGGCATCATTCAATCAGATTCTACTTATGTAGGAGGTAAACCTAGAAAGCCAAATGTACAAGTAAAAGGCTCAACTAATAAAAGAGGTAAAGGAACAAGTAAAGAACAAATAATTGGCTTTGTAGGACAAAAACATAATGGTAAAGTAGTTGTAAAACACGTTAAAAAAGACGAAGAAACTTTAGAATTATTAAACTTGTTGAAGAAAAACATCAAGACTGATAATTCAATTCTGATTACTGACGAGGGACGAGAATATACAAAAGCCTTTGATGAGATAATTCAAAGGTATATGGTAAAGCATAAAAAAGAATTTTCTAATAATGGAATTAATACAAATACAATAGAATCATTTTGGGCAATTATTAAAAGAGGGATTACAGGACAATACCATCATTTATCAAAAAAGTACTTACCTTTTTATATTTCAGAATTTGCATATAGGTATAATAATAGACATAATATAAATATGTTTAATGATACGCTAATTAATGCAGTAGAAAACGAAAGTGATTTTATTTATATGAAGCCTAAACCCAACATTAACAATGAATTATCAGTCTAAAATCAATAGACTACCATCATCTAAGGAAGTCCGTTAAATTTTATGCAAATATAATGAAAATACTCTATATAAAGAGGTGTTATATATGTTGTTACATAATTTTATGACATTTTATTGCTTTGCCTTATAAATAGAGGCTACTTATGACGAATGAAAATAATAATGGCGTTCCGTTAAAAAACGAAAACGAAGAAGCTATATGTCTTAAAAAAATAGGCGAAAGATTAAAGTACTTTAGAAAAAAAGCTGGATATAATAACTATGAATATTTTGCCTATGACCATAATATTAGCAGACCGCAATATGGAAAATATGAAGCTGGTGCAAATATTCAATTAAATACTCTATTGAAAATTCTAAAAGCTATGAATGTTGCATTTCTTAATTGTGAATCTAATAAATAGGTTTGAAATGGGACATTTTTTGCTTGATTTACACATATAACGCCGTCTGAAATAGCTGGAATAGGTAAAGGATTTACTGTAACCGTATTGCTTTTTGCAGGTCCAGGACAACTATCTGCCATTGGAATAACAGTGAATATAGCTGTGCTAACTGTCACTGATGTACTTAAAAAATCATTTTGTGTAAGTGCAAAAATTTATAGAAAGTAAACTGCTTCTTTTAAGCCAAAAATCCCTCTAACTCCGAAAGGAATTAAAGGGATTTTTTTGAATTGTGATTAGTGAGTCGCAATTTTCAGCTTCATAAGTTACAAACTTGAAACCATCAACCAACCACTATTTCTTAATCAAACGAATTGCTTGCATTTCGTTGGCTTGAGATACAATAATATTGTAGATGCCTGCTGCAAAGTTGCTACCTATTGGTAAGTTAGCAACTTCCATTGGGTTTACTTGGTGTGTTTCTACCAATTTACCCATCATGTCATAAACTGCAATAGTAACTTCTTCTTTGTTTGGTGTTTCTAAATTTAAATTAAAAACGTTTTCAAACGGATTTGGATAAGCTGAAACTTCAAAAGTTTTTGCTTTTAGTCTAGTAATTATATTTGGGTCTGCTGGAGTTGTTACATTGCACGAAGCTCCGTAATTTCCGTAAACACCATTTACCAAAGCCGCCACACGGATAGCATAAGTAGTGCCGTAAGCAACTACAACTCCTGTTTGCGAAAGTTTAAAATTATAAACCTCTGAATAATAAACTGTAGTTACACCCCCTGTTGTAATTTCAAAACGATAACCTGATGCACCAGAAACAGGCATTGTTCCAATTTTTGTAAACAATGCGGATAAAGTTGTGCCACAGAATGCAGGTAAAATAGCAGTTGTTGGAACCGTATTCGTTGTTAATGTTGGTGTATTTAAAGTACAAGACTCACCATAATTTCCGTAAACGTCATTGATTTTTACCGCTACACGAATTGAGTAAGTAGTATCATAAGCAACAACAACTCCGGCCTGTGCAAGTCTAAAAAGATACAAAGGAGAATCATAAATGGTAGTTACCCCACCTGTAATGATTTCAAAACGGTAACCTGAAGCTCCATAAACAGTTACAGCTGCAATTTTAGTATCCAAAGCCGCTAAAGTGGAACCACATAAAACAGGGTTGATTTTAGTTGAAATAATAATATTGCTAGAAAGGTCAGGTGTTGTCACATTACAAGATGTACCAAAATTACCCCAAACACCATTAATTTTAACTGCTACACGAATACCATAAGTGGTGGCGTAAGTGCTTCCTGCAATTTTGGTTAAATCAAAGTTATATTTGATAGTTTCGTAAGTTCTCACGTTTACTCCATTTGTAACTTGAAAACGATACATTTGAGCACCTGGATAGATATCTGCAAGTATTTGAGAATACATAGTACTTAAAGTACTTCCACATTGTGAAGCTTTTATTTTTGTTGTAGTAAGACTGGCAACTGCTCCAACTGCAAAATCTCCAAAACCTGAAATTGAAGAAGCCGTTAAACTAGTTGAATTTGGAGTTCCTGAGTTTGTCGCACTGACCCAGCTAGTACCATTATACAAACGAGCAGCATAGAATTGTGTTAAAGTAGTCGTGTCATTATCTTGAGTTGAATAAGAAAATGTTGCGTTGTAATTTGTAAAACCAGCTAAACTAGCATTTGTTAACGTCCAAGTTCTATTTACACTAATATTAGGTGATAAATCAGAACTTGATAGTTGTGGATGATCCCCTGCTGATGTTCTTGCTGTAAGACCACCATTTGCAGATGTATTCCCAACGAAAGTTAATGCTAATGGAGTATAATAATTGGCATCACCAATTGCATAACTGAATGATGGGCTAGCTCCTGAAGAAGTTAGTTTTTTCAAATTTCCAATAACCCAACCTGTAGCGCTTCCTGCTCCAGTAATGCTTCCTGAAGTACCAATAGTCACCGTTTTGGTTCCTGTTGATTGTGGAACCGCACTGTATGTGCTAACGCTATTTACCGTAGTAGTTAGGTTTGCACCATTATTAGCAACTAATTTTCCAGAAACAAAATTCAATACGCCGTTAACAGTAATATCTGTGTCTGGAATAAAATCTGTAACAGTTACACCACCCGTATTTACTGCTTGAATAGCACCCGGAAGGTACACCCCTAGAGGATTGGCTATTGTAAGATTATTTATACCTAAGGTAGCTGAAATTTCCGTACCAAAAGATGTTCCCATATTGATAGGATTTGATAAATCATTTTTTGCAAAAATATAATTGATACCATTTGCAAAAGTTCGCGTTCCAGAATTCTTAATACCACCAGATGCAGTACCTGTGCAAATACCTTTACTTGAAGTAATACTCAAAGTAGATCCAGCTGAAGCAGAGAAGTGACCAGTACCAGTATAAGAAAATGTTCCAGAACCAATTATGTTACTATTGACTACATTACCATCACCCATGAACAACTTACCTGTAACGGAAAGTGTACCAGGGCTATTGATTTTTAAAGCAGTAGCCATCATTACTCCATTTGTGTTGTTTGAAATTGTTACATTACCTGTAATTGTTGCAGTAGGCAAAGAAGTTGTGTTCTGAGCTATTGTTCCATCATAAAAATAGTTAGCTGCAGTACTAAATGAAGGTGTTGGAGTTATAATAGCGGTGGCAAGCGACGTATTTTCTCCTAATTTTATTGAAGCTCCACTACCTAAAGTAAAAGTTCCTGACCCAGTCAATTTGTAACCTGCTAAATTTATAGTTCCATTTACAGTCATTGATTTGTTAGCATCAATAGCAAAATTTGCCGTTAATGTAATTTCATGTCCAGCAGAAACAGTTACATTATTTGTACTTGTTGGAGCGGTTGTAGCATTATTCCATGCAGTTCCATCATTATATTGCCAATTAGTAGCGCTAGAAGTGTTTACATTTCCTACAGATTTAAAATCAGCAATAGATTCTGGAATAGAAAGAAAATAGGAAATCACATTTGATTTTGGTGAGGTAAGGTAGCTCGTTAAAACACCTGAGCCACTCGTAGTGTTGGTTCCTGTTGCATAGACATCATAATAATAAGTTCCTCCAGTTAATCCAGTAATAGAAGCAGCTGTTGTTGTGTTTCCAGTTACACTAAAGGTGTTTACTGCATCTAATTTTTCTCCTTTTACCAAGATGTTATCAATTCTACTAGTACCACCTGTTGAAGGTACAGTCATTTCACCTCCAGTTGTATTTGTAAAAGAAGTTTGCATCCATCTTAAAACTACAGAAGGATTGTTTTGACATGATGCTGGTAAGGCAACGTTATTAACTGCTGTAGTATTCCATACAGCATTTCCAAGTGTAATTGTAGAAACTAAATCGGTAAATGTACCCAAAGGACCTGTGCTACTATATTGTAATTTCCAGTCTCTTGGTCCTGTATTTGTTGAATATTGCTGAGAAGATATTGTTGCATTTTTGTATCCAAGTGTATTTACCTCTATTTGCCAGTATTTATCAGGTGTTGTTTTTGTAGGTGCATAAACTGGATTAACTAATTCTGTTCCAGACAGCATAATCATACTATAATAGGTAGCTCCTCTAGCAGCATTAGTTGGATTTCCTGCTACAGTAGTAACAACTGTTCCTCCCGAGTTTTGATATAATGTATTTGTTGTATTGTTGGTTGAGGTAACATCTGCTAGAAGCGTTGGGCCATCTGTTGCTGAGGCAGCAGGAATTGTCCATCCTACAATATTAGAAATTGTATTTGTACTTGTGTAAAGTGATACGGTATATCCTGTTGCGTTTGTAACAGCACCCCAATTGGCATTAAAACTCGTTGCTGAAGGTGTATCAGCAGTAGTAGCAACTGGTGCTACTAATTGTGCAGCTGTTCTTCCTGTAACATTAGATTCTCCTGAATAATTATAAGCTTGATCAAAAGTATATACTTTAAAATAATAATTGTTTGCTTCCGATAAAGCTGTATTTACAAATGTTAAATTAGTTCCTACATAAGCTACTTTTGCTGTTTTAGGATTTGTACTACCTAAATTCAATATATTGTCTCCTGTAAGATACGCTGTTTTTTGAACTGGATCCGCATCTGCATCTGGTGCTCCTGAAAAACGTAAAACTAAATAACCGCCACCGTCAACACCGCCAACAGCAGCAACCCAACTTGTAGTTAAAGTTGAAGCCGTCTGGTTTGAAATATTAACTGCCCCAGGATTATTTGGAGGAGTATTATCCACCACAACACTAGATGTTGTAGTTCCATTAGCGCTAGATTCATCAGCATAATTTTTCGCTTGATCAAAGGTATATACTTTATAATAATATGTAGTTAACTCAGACAATCCCGAGTCGGTAACTGTTAAACCAGTTCCTACATAAATTACAGTTCCTGTTAAAGAACCTGTACCGTTTGTATAGGTATTTGTAGCAACATAAGTTGTTTTTTGAGTTGGGTCATTGTTGGCGTTTGGATTACTTGTATAGCGAACTACCATATAACCACCCCCATCAATACTAGCAGCTGCAGCCCAGCTTACTGCTAGACTACTGGCTGTATTTCCACCTATAGAAACTGTTCCTGCGCTAGGAGGAGGAGTATTGTCGACAACAGTAGCAATATCTACTGGTGAAGAATAATTAAATGCTTTATCAACAGTGAAAATTCTATAGTAATATACAACTCCAGTATCAGCTACTGTATCTGTACAACTAGTACTAGCAGTTGAACCTATATAAACAACAGTTCCGGTTGCACTTCCATTAAGAATTGTATTTCCAACTGCGTAAATACCATTTGCATTAGGAATAGCAGCTGCATTAGAAGAAGGATTTGCTGCATACCGTACAACCATGTAACCTGATTTATCCGCGTCAGCCGAAGCAGTCCAACCTATATTGAATGTTGTAGCTGAAGTTATAGACGCTGTCGGTGTAGTTACAACCGAAGGACTTGTACTATCATATGCGCCAGAATAAATAACGAAATCATCATATAAATTATTAGAAGCAATTGCAGTTCTTACCGCACCAAAACCAGTGGCGGCATAAGGCGTTACTTGCGTAGCATTTGATGTAATTGTTGAGTATGCTTTAGTCCAAGTCCCTGAACTCCATGCTCCAACAATTGTAGATGCAGCCATTTTACTATTACTGGCATCATTATAAATTCCGCCAGCATTCAAACCAGTAACCGGGTCAGTAGTAGTTTTAAAGTAATACTGAACGGTATATTGCGTATTTACAGCAGGTCCAGCTCCAGAAGTTGCAGTTGAAGGAGATTGAAGCCGAATATTAGTGTTACTAGTAACATGATTGGCATATTTATTACCAGTCCGAGCAGCAGTAGCATCATTAATAATTGACCTTGTCGTAGACGAGGATGTTGCGCTAACTGTCCAAGCGGATGTTGAAACCGTACTTGACATTGTAGTTGTTGCTGTTTGTCCTTCGAATCCACCATCCATATAGGGAAAGGATCCGATTACTTGTTGTCCCCAGCTTAAATTTGTTCCTAGGATTAGGAAGCAAATGCTGTAAAAAAGACTAAATAGTCCTTTTTTGTTAAATAATTTTTGTTTCATAATAAATTGGTTTTTAAAATTGATTAATTTGTATAAATAGATTTATTCTAATTAAAATTAGACTATAACGATTTAGTAATGCAAATTAAATACTGTAATTTCGATCTTGAGTTCAAAAATAGGTATAAAAATGTCCTGAAAGTTATTTTCGAATTAACAAATAGAAGTAATCTGAAGCCGTTTTATAGACGATGTATTTGTTTAAAATTCATCAAACATAGATCTATCAAACTGATTATGATTTACTTATAAATCCAATATAGAAGCGCAATGGTCGAATACGTTTTCGTTAAACACTAAGAAATATTGTTCTGATTGATGTTAAGATTCTACTATTTATAACAATAAAGTTAATTGAATTAAACTATTTTACAATACTTCAATTGCTGGTTTTAAATGAATGATTGCTTAAAAAAATAAAACAATCATATTTAATAAAGTTCAAATAATGCTATTGGCATAATTCCTTTTAGAATCAAAACGGTACAAACGGATAATAGAAATGATTAAATTAAAATTAAATTATCACAAGCATGATTTAGGTTGGCGATTTTATCAACTTTTAAACTAAACAAACACCATTGAAATAAAATAAAGTTTGATCAATAGGTAAACATCCAACTTTGTTTTCTTAAAAAAGTTTACCGCAAGGAATT
>CAIRNC010000502.1 GCA_903879875.1 uncultured Bacteroidota bacterium | reverse complement strand
TATTGATTTTCTGTTTTTTGAAGCAATTGTTTGATGCCTTCTTCACTCAAAAATTTTATTAATGCTTTGTTTTTTGGCAAACTTCTGTAAGCTCTTAATAATAAGAAACCACCGTCTTTGGTATTTCCTTCTTTTATTAATTTTTTTGCTTCAGCTAAGAAACCATTGGCCAATTGACGTTGCAATTGTACTAAGTTTTCTACTTTTGGTTTCAACTCATTAAATTCATGACGGTCACCTTCGGGAACTGGTCCAGATATAATCAAAGGCGTTCTAGCATCATCAATCAATACTGAATCGACCTCATCGACAATAGCATAATTGTGTTTGCGTTGTACCAAATCATTTGGTGAATGTGCCATATTATCTCTTAAATAATCAAAACCAAATTCATTATTGGTTCCATAAGTGATATCGGCTTCGTAGGCTTTTCTTCTTTCGTCAGAATTGGGTTGGTGATTGTCAATACAATCAACAGTAAGTCCATGAAATTCAAATAATGGTGCTTTCCATGTGCTATCTCTTTTTGCCAAATAATCATTCACGGTTACTAAATGCACTCCGTTTCCAGTCAATGCGTTTAAGTAAAGAGGCAAAGTAGCTACCAATGTTTTCCCTTCACCCGTTTGCATCTCAGCTACTTTTCCTTCGTGAAGCACCATTCCACCAATCAATTGCACGTCATAGTGAATCATGTCCCAAGTGATTTGTTTTCCAGCGGCATTCCATGAATTAGCCCAAAGTGCGTTATCTCCATCTAACGTGATGTACTCTTTTGTAGCTGAAAGTTCTCTGTCTTTTGGAGTGGCAGTTACTATTAATTGGGTATTGTCTTTAAAACGTTTCGCCGTTTCTTTAACTACAGCAAACGCCTCTGGAAGAATCTCCATTAAGGTTTTTTCAGAAATATCATAAGCTTCTTTTTCAAGAACGTCAATAGCAGCATAAATATCTTCTTTTTTGTCGATATCTTCTATTGTTTCTACTTCTTCCTTTAATGACGCAATTTTAGCATCTTTCTCGGAACGTGCTTTTTGAATTCGGGCTTTAAAATCAGTAGTTTTAGCTCTCAAATCGTCATTTGAAAGCGAAGAAAGACTTGATTCTAGGGCTTTTATTTTTGTTAAATAAGGTTGTAAAGCTTTTACGTCGTTTTGAGATTTATCTCCGACAAAGACTTTAAGTATGCTGTTTATGAAGCTCATAATGCGTATAATTTCTGTTTATAAAGTGTGCTAATTTAATCAAAAAAAAAGCCTCTAGTGAGACTTTTTCATTTGATTTATTTTTTAATATTCATCCTCATTCCAAAGATAATCTTCGTCTGTTGGATAATCCGGCCAAATCTCTTCCATTGATTCATATATTTCGCCTTCATCTTCTATAGATTGAAGGTTTTCAACTACTTCAAGAGGCGCACCTGCTCTAATAGCGTAATCAATAAGTTCGTCTTTGTTAGCAGGCCACGGTGCATCGCTTAAATAAGATGCTAATTCTAATGTCCAATACATCTTCTTTCGATTTTTAGTTTATGCAAAAATAATTTTTTTACTGAAAAAGTCAAGTAAAATTTGATTTATTTTTTATTAAAGTTAAGAACGTGTTGTTGATTGCTGATTTTTGATTCAAATATTTTAATTTTTAAACACATCTGAATTCAAAAATCGTTAATCTTCAATCTGAAATCCTATTTCCTCGGAATCCATTTTACTTCCTCAGCGTTCAGGTCATGAGACAACTTTCGTGCCAAGACAAAAAGGTAGTCAGAAAGTCGGTTGAGGTATTTGACAGCCATGCCATCAATAGGTTCGTTATGGTCTAAATGTACTGCCAAACGCTCGGCTCGTCGGCACACGCAACGTGCAACGTGACAATATGACACCGTTGTATGTCCTCCTGGCAAAACGAAATGCGTCATTGGTGGAAGCGCCTCTTCCATAGTATCCATTTCGTTTTCAAGTAGTGCAATATCGGTTT
>CAIRNC010000501.1 GCA_903879875.1 uncultured Bacteroidota bacterium | reverse complement strand
TTAGAGTTCCCGATTAATTCATCGCCACAATTATTATATCAATATATTTCAACACCTTCTGGCTTGTCAGAATGGTTTGCAGATAATGTAAACTCTAGAGGAGAGCACTTTACCTTCATCTGGGATGATTCTGAAGAAAAAGCTAAATTAGCTTCAAAAAAATCAGGTGAAAAAATAAAATTCCGCTGGCTTGATGATCAAGAAAAAGATACCGAATATTTTCTGGAGTTAAAAATCATGGAAGATGAGATTACTAAGGACGTTTCTTTAGTAATTTCCGACTATGCTTCTAAAGAAGACATGGAGGAAGCAAAATTACTTTGGGAAAATCAGATTTCAGATTTAAAACATGTAATCGGTTCTGTATAATCTTAATTTATTAGACTTATATTTGCCCTAAATTTTATTTAGGGCTTTTTTTATGATCAATTTTAACGGAAATATTACTGCTGACTCCTCCAATTTACTTGTAAATAATCGTAGTTTCCTGTATGGTGACGCGGTTTTTGAAACATTAAAAATCGTAAACCACAAAATTTTATTTCTTGAAGATCATTATTTCAGGTTAATGGCTTCTATGCGAATTCTTCGGATGGAGATTCCTATGGATTTTACCATGGAAAATATCGAGAATCAAATTCTTACTTTAGCAAAAGCAAACAATTGTGAAGATGCTGCACGAGTTAGAATGACTGTTTACAGAAATGACGGAGGGTTTTATTTACCTACAAATAATACGATCTCCTATTTAATTACAATTTCGCCAACAAAAAACAGATTGTACTTCATCGATAAGACAGTTTATGAAGTGGAATTGTACAAAGATTTTTACATTTCAAAACAATTAATTTCCACAATTAAATCCACAAATAAAGCTATCTATATTGCAGGGAGTATTTTTGCAAACGAAAACGGTTATGATAATTGCTTATTGCTAAACGAAAACAAAAATATAATTGAAGCATTGAATGGAAATCTTTTTATGTTTATCAATAATAAGCTTATCACGCCTCCAATTTCAGAAGGATGTTTGAACGGAATTATGCGAAAACAGATTTTAGCTTTGGCAAAAAAAATAGAAAATATAGAAGTAATCGAAGATGTGATTTCTCCGTTTGACCTTCAAAAAGCAGATGAGTTATTTATTACCAACGTGATTTCAGGAATTCAACCCATAACAATTTATCGTAAAAAAACATTTGAAACTATTGTAGCTAATAAATTGTTGGTTTTGTTGAATGATTTTATTGCTTCAAATTAATTCAGAATGGGATCTTCGGGTGCATTAGACCATATTAAATAATCACCACCTAACTCCATAATTTTTTCTTTCCAAAAGTTAGTTGTTGATTTCCCAATGATGTTATTCTCGTAATCATTAACAGAAATTGCCCAAGATTTTCCTTTTAATTCGGACTCCAATTGTTGCGTTTCCCAACCCGTATATCCAAGAAAAAAGCGAATATTATCTTTGCCAATTTGTCCGTTATTAATTAAAAATTTGGTAGTTTCAAAATCACCTCCCCAGTAAATTCCATCGGATATTTCAATGCTATCGGATATTAAATGTGGAATATTGTGTATAAAATACAAATTGTCTTGCTCTACAGGACCTCCGTTAAAAACCGTAAAACTAGCTTCAATTTCAGGAATTAAATCTTGTATTGTATAAGCGAGTGGTTTGTTTAAAATGAAACCAACGGCACCCTGATCACTGTAGTCCGCCAACAAAATAACTGCTCTTGTAAATGAAACATCTCCAATTATCGATGGCTCGGAAATCAGTAGCTGGCCTTTTTTTAATTTATCAAAAGTCATTTCAGTTAATTTTCAATAAATCTAACAATAAAATTCGGAAATGTCAACATAAAAACAAATAAATATCTTATAATTATTTGAACTTAGTTTTTACATTACAAATTTTAAAGTATAACATATTGTCCGTAAATTTGCGCAATTCATTTTTTGACAACGATTTCATTAATGAATCCTACCTATGGAATACAAAAAGAAAGTAGCGTTCTACACGCTTGGCTGTAAATTAAATTTTTCTGAAACCTCTACTATTGCCCGTAGTTTTAACAACGAAGGTTTTGACCGCGTTGATTTTGAAGAAGTGGCAGACATTTATGTTATCAATACTTGTTCGGTTACGGATAATGCAGATAAACAATTCAAACAGATTGTAAAAAAAGCGATAAAGCTAAACGAAAAAGCTTTTGTTGCCGCTGTAGGTTGTTATGCCCAATTGAAACCCGAAGAATTGGCTGCTGTTGATGGTGTTGATTTGGTTTTAGGTGCTACAGAAAAATTTAAAATCACCGATTATCTCAACGATTTGTCCAAAAACGACCGAAGTGAAGTGCATTCTTGCGAAATTGAAGAAGCCGATTTTTATGTTGGGAGTTACTCTATCGGTGACAGAACTCGTGCTTTTTTGAAAGTACAAGACGGTTGCGATTACAAATGTACTTATTGCACCATTCCATTAGCTAGAGGAATTTCAAGAAGTGATGCTTTAGAAAATGTATTGAAAAACGCTTCAGAAATTTCGAAACAAGGCATTAAAGAAATTGTTTTAACCGGCGTTAATATTGGAGATTACGGCAAAGGTGAATTTGGAAATAAAAAACACGAACACACTTTTTTGGATCTAGTAAAAGCATTAGATGCCGTTGAAGGAATCGAGCGATTGCGCATTTCGTCTATCGAACCTAATCTTTTAAAAAACGAAACAATTGATTTTGTTTCCCAAAGCCGAACGTTTGTCCCTCATTTTCATATTCCGTTGCAATCAGGCAATAACGAAATTTTAAAAAAGATGAAACGCCGTTACTTGCGAGAAGTTTATTCAGAACGAGTGGCAAAAATTAGGGAAGTAATGCCTCATGCTTGCATAGGTGTGGATGTGATTGTAGGATTTCCTGGCGAAACCGACGAGCAGTTTCTGGAAACTTATACCTACTTGAATGAGCTGGATATTTCCTACTTACATGTTTTTACCTATTCCGAAAGAGATAATACGGAAGCAACTGAAATGTCGGAGGTTGTTCCTGCGAATGTACGAGCAAAACGCAGTAAAATGTTGCGTGGTTTATCGGTTAAAAAACGTAGAGCTTTTTATGAAAGTCAAATCGGAAGCAACCGAACCGTACTTTTTGAAAGTGAAAATAAAGAAGGTTATATTCATGGATTTACCGAAAATTATGTCAAGGTAAAAACACCTTGGAATCCCGATTTGGTGAATACTTTACACCAAATACAGTTGACTAAAATTGATGAAGACGGAAGTGTTAGAATGGAGTTTTACAATCAATAACTGTAAAACTCCACTATTATTTTACCCCACTAATTCCACAATCTTAATATCATCAACCAAAGTAACTTTTGTCAAACCATGTTTTGCCAAACCTTTCATAGCAGCATCCCATTTTTTGCCGCTTAATTCCGATTTCATTTTCAAAAGCCCCAAATCCATTTGGTTTTCGTTGATTTTTAAAAGGTCGATGATTAATTTTTCTTCCTCTTCCAATTCAATTTGAACTTGTTTTTTCTCCGGACGCATTTGCGGGAAAAACAACACTTCTTGGATAGACGCATTATTAGTTAAAAACATCATCAATCGATCCATCCCGATTCCAAGACCAGAAGTTGGAGGCATTCCATATTCTAAAGCTCTCAAAAAGTCTTCATCTATAATTCCCGTAGCTTCATCATCCCCTTTTTCTGACAAACGCATTTGTTCTTCAAAACGTTCTCTTTGATCAATTGGGTCGTTCAATTCCGAATAAGCGTTGGCAACTTCTTTTCCACAAACCATCAACTCAAAACGTTCCGTTAAATCTGGATTGTCGCGGTGTTGTTTGCAAAGTGGCGACATTTCCTTAGGATAATCCGTAATAAATGTTGGTTGAATATAATTACTTTCACATTTTGCTCCAAAAATTTCATCAATCAATTTTCCTTTACCCATCGTAGCGTCCACATCGATTCCCATTGCTCTTGCAGCGTCGAATAATTCGGCTTCACTTTTGCCAGAAATATCAAAACCAGTAAAATGTTTGATTGAGTCCGTCATCGTTACACGTGCGTAAGGTGCTTTGAAATTTACTTTATGTTCACCAAAAGTGGCTTCGCTAGTTCCATTTACAGCAATCGCACAATGTTCTAATAAATTTTCAGTGAAAGTCATCATCCAATTGTAGTCTTTATAAGCTACATAAATTTCCATTGCTGTAAATTCTGGATTGTGAGTACGATCCATTCCTTCGTTACGGAAGTTTTTGGAAAATTCATAAACGCCTTCAAATCCGCCAACAATCAATCTTTTCAGATACAATTCATTGGCAATTCTCATATACAAAGGCATGTCAAGCGAATTGTGATGTGTAATAAACGGACGAGCTGCTGCACCACCTGGAATGGGTTGCAAAACAGGCGTTTCTACTTCTAAATAACCGTTGTTATTGAAGAAAGAACGCATGGCATTAAACAATTTGGTTCTTTTAATAAAAGTAGCCTTTACGTGGTCGTTCACCGTTAAATCGACGTAGCGACGACGATATCTTTGTTCCGGATCCGAAAAAGCATCATGTGCTTTTCCTTCAGCGTCTGTTTTTACAATAGGAAGCGGTTTCAAGGCTTTCGCCAAAACGGTTAAACCATAAATATGAACGGAAATTTCACCCACTTGTGTTTTAAAAACGGTACCGCGAACACCAATAAAATCGCCAATATCCAATAGTTTTTTGAAAACTACATTGTACATTGTTTTTTCTTCATCGGTAGAAATATCATCACGTGAAACGTAAATTTGAATACGTCCTTCAGCATCTTTCAACTCAGCAAAAGAAGCTTTTCCCATGATTCTTTTTCCCATTAATCGGCCCGCAAGAACCACTTCCTTTCCTTCATATTTTTCGAAATCGGCTAAGATTTTGCTAGAATAGGCGGTAGTGATAAATTCGGCTGCAGGATAAGGTTCGATGCCTAAATTACGTAATTCTGTAAGTGCTTCTCTACGAAGTATTTCTTGTTCGGATAATGCCATTATAAGCTGTTTTTAAGAGCGCAAAGATAAGCTTTAAGTTCCTAATTAACAAAGCGTGCTGTGCAGAAGATACTTGGCTTTTTTAGTAAACCACTAAAAATTTCCTTATTTGAACAGCTGAGTTTATCCTAAAATCCTTTGTATATTTACCGTTTAAAAGTATTTCAACTGCCTTTTTACAACAATAGCGATTGCTACTATCTATGAAAATAAGAGATTATAGAGCCTATTTTATACAAGAACTAACGCCTGTTTATGATGCAGGCGAAGCGGAAAGTTTTTTTTATCTACTACTTGAAAACCAAAAGCAGTTAAAAAGAATCGATTTAGCATTAGCGCCAGAGTTGATTTTTTCAGATGCGGAATTGCTTCGTTGGAATGCACATCTGGAACAACTAAAAGCAGAAATTCCCATTCAATATATCATAGGATCAACCTCTTTTTACGGAATGGATTTCACCGTCAATGCGAATGTTTTGATTCCAAGACCCGAAACCGAAGAATTGGTCGAATGGATTATAAAAGAAAATGCCGCTACAGAAAATGCAAACGAATTAAAGATTCTCGACATCGGGACCGGTAGTGGTTGCATTGCGATTGCATTGGCAAAAAATCTTCCGAAAGCGCTTGTTTTTGCATTAGATGTTTCTGAAAAAGCCCTAGCGATTGCTGAAAATAATGCTTTGAAAAACAACGTTGCTGTTACTTTTTTGCAACAAAACATTTTGGAAACAGCAGATTTATTGCAACCATTTGATATCATTATTTCCAATCCGCCATACATTCGGAATTTAGAAAAGCAAGAAATCAAGAAGAATGTTTTGGAACACGAGCCGCATTTGGCACTCTTTGTAGCAGACGATGACGCCTTGGTTTTTTACAAAAAAATTGCCCTTTTGGCAATCAAAAACGGTACAGCAAACGGACAATTGTTTTTTGAAATTAACCAATATTTAGGACCAGAAACTGTGGCTTTGCTTGAAAAACTAGACTTCAAAAACATTCAATTACGCAAAGATATTTATGGGAACGATAGAATGATTCGGGCAGAAGTGCCCAATCGTTAGAAATCTTATTTTGAATTTACAGAATTGAATTACCACTCCTATTTCAATCAAACTATTTTTATATATTTGAAAAATAAATACTTAAGTTTGTCAGACCTATGAATAAGTTGGTAACTATGTTGCCGAAAACAGCCTTTGATAAAAACGAAAATTCTAGCTTATAAATTGAATGAAATCAAAACTGAATATTACCGAATTCCGAAATAGAATTAAGGAAAACTCTATAATTGGTTCTCCAAAACTTAAATTAAGTCCATTCGGAATTTTCACAATGTTTGGCGGGACTTCAAAAACTTTTTATGGAAACTTTGACGATTCAACATTTCGGTTCACAATGAACTCAACAATATCACCAACATTTTACATTCTAAAAGGTAAATATAAAAATACGAATAACACACTTAATGTCAATTATACTATCGAACCGAATAGTAAATTCCAAATAGTTTGGATGAAATTTTTTCCTATTATTTCTCTATTTGCATTTAATTTATTCTTCCTTTTAAGTTCTAGAAAAACTCCATTTGAAGTTTATATAGCTTTTAACTCGTTCATAGTTTTTATAATATTCTTTTCCCGATGGGACATAAAACGGAAAAAGAAAAACTTGGAACAAAAGTTTATTGAAACATTTGAATTAATAATATAAACAGCTAAAAAACACAGCTACCAAAAACTACTACAACGGATTTGTGCAACTAGCTTAATGGAAAGTTGGTTTTGTATTTAGGTTTGTTGTTGGTTAATTTTAAAAATGTTCGTTTTTAAACGAACTGATTTTGTACATGATTTTAAAAACCAAAACTCTAAGAAATTATGATAAAACAATATCTTTTATTTTTTCTTTTATTTCTAATTATAAGTTGTAAAAAAGAAAAAATCAGTATTCAAAATGAACTAAACATTCCTGATAGAGAAGTGTCAATTGACACAACAGATGGAGAACAGTATATAGCAATCTTACAATTAAACAATTCGAAAAAAGTCATAAACTTGTCAGATAATGAAATTAAAATCATTGAACGTTTACTGAGAAAACAAGTTGAAATTTATAATAAAAAGGTTGAGAAAAACAGGATTGACCTTAGATATTACAAAAGACAATATTTCCCTCAAATTGATAAAAATGGCGATAAATTAGTTGGGATTTTTTGCTTTTGCAATGTTCAAGATAATGATAAATGGAAAACCCAAGAATTGCAGAGTCCATGTGATGGTGGTAAATGTTATTTTAATGTTTTAATAAATCTAACAAAAAAAACAGTTTCCATATTTCAAACTAATGGAAGAGCGTAAAAAACATTCCCAGCTACACGAAGTCGCCCGACTTCTTACAGACTCTACTTCTAAATACAGTTTTCCCTCTGGTGCTCGTTTGTAACGAGTACCTACTTTCAAATTGAAAACAAATCGTAGCGTTTGCAACGCGGACACTTGAAAGCCCCGATAGCGGATTTGCAATCCGTGCCCACTTCAATTGGCAAGCAACAAGCACCAATTCCAACATCAAAACTACATTTTTTAATTAAGCAATTTATCATTGCTAAAAAGTAGTATATTTGAACTTACGAATGTCGGTTTGTAAAGAAATTTAGGTTTTTAGACGAACTGACGTTATACACAATTTTAAAACCTTACTCATGAAAAATTTATCTTTACTACTATTAATTTGTTTAAGTAATTTTGTATTTTCTCAAAACGCAAAAGAAGTTGAGCCTCCTTACATTGAAGTTATAGGAACTGCAAAAAGAGAAATTGACCCAAATCAAATCTTTATATCGATAACTTTAATTGAAAAATCTATCGATAATAAAAAATATTCTATAGATGCTCAGGAAACCAAATTACAACAGATTTTAAGTGATTTAAATATTTCAAAGTCAAAACTTACATTATCTGATTTTAGTTCTTCAATTATAACTGAAAAAAGAAAAGAAGTAGGATTTAAACAAAGTAAACAATTCATACTTCTTTTAGAAACAGCACAACAGGTTTCAAATTTGTTTGAAAAACTTTTTGATGCAAACATCAAGGAAGCAGATGTAGTTAAAATAGATCATACAGATATTGTTAATTACAACAAAGAAGTAAGAATTGAGGCTGTAAAAGCCGCAAAAGCAAAAGCAGAATATATTACAAATGCTGTTGGGAATAAAATTGGCAAACCTTTGGAAATAATTGAGCAAAATGCAGATACTAATTTTTACCTAGGAAATGCAAATCGCTTTAATATGTCTAATACAGCAATAACACTTTCGAGTAGCGAATTTAAAAAGATAATAATTACCTTTTCCTTTAAAGTCAAGTATTTAATTGAATAAAAACTGTGTATAACATCAGTAGCTGTTGCGCAACCCCCTCTGGTGCTCGTTTATAACGAGTACCTACTTTCAAATTGAAAACAAATCGTAGCGTTTGCAACGCGGACACTTGAAAGTCGCTATACTAAGTCCCCGATAGCGGATTTGCAACCCCCTCTGGTGCTCATTTGCAACGAGTACCTACTTTTAAAATTAAAAAGAATGTAGAATTTGCAACGCGGTAAGTAATAAAGAACTTGGAAGTTTTCCCTTTTTACTCATACCGCAAAGCCTCTATAGGGTCGAGATAGGCGGCTTTTATGGCGGGATAAGAACCCGAAACAACCGCCACTATAAAGCTTACAATAAAAGCCCATATAATAGCCGTCCATGGAATAACAAAACCAAAACCAATGGCGGTCGAAATGCCATAACCAATCAATAAACCTAGAATTACACCAACCAAACCTCCCAATTGTCCGATGAGAAGGGTTTCTATAAAAAATTGAAAAGCAATGGTACTTCTTTTGGCTCCTAATGCTTTTCGAACGCCAATTTCTCGGGTTCTTTCGGTTACCGAAACAATCATAATGTTCATTAACGCTATCGAAGAGCCAAATATGGTAATGACACTAATAACAATCGCCGCAATGCCTAAATAGCTGGTCATACTCAAAATTCGGTTGATCAAATCATCACTTCTTATAATGCCGAAATTATTATTTTCTACAGGACTTAAGCGTCTTACTTTTCGCATCGTTATTACGGCATTGTCAATCGCTTGGGTAAGCAATTCGTTTTTTTCGACCATCACACTCATGGTGTAATTGATACTTGGCGCAGTAAAAAGCGAGCGAGCCACTTGAATGGGAATCAAAACACGTAAATCTTGACTGTTTCCAAAAGTGGAACCTTTTTCTTTTAGCACGCCAATGACTTTGAATTTGGCACCGCGAATCGAAAGAGTTTTTCCAATAGGTTGTACGTTTTTCAATAGTCCTTTCATAAAATCAGAACCTACAACACAAACATAATTGTTGTTTTCGATATCAAAACCGTTGAAATTCCTACCATATTCGACCTCTAAACCTGAATTGGTAACATAATGATTGTCCACACCAAGAACGGAGATTTCAGGATCGGTTTTTTCGGCTTCAAATTTTACCTCAGCCGTCGAAGTTGCAGTAAACGAAAGCGAACAATAGGTAAATGGATAATTGTATTTTTCTTTGAATTCTTTGGCTTGGGTATAAGAAATGATTGGATTTATAATTTCACGTTCGCCCCCGCCATGATTTTCTATAGTCAAT
>CAIRNC010000500.1 GCA_903879875.1 uncultured Bacteroidota bacterium | reverse complement strand
TAATACAATTCATAAAACTGATCGTCTTTTAAATCATCGATAAACAAAATGCTTTCGCCAGTCGATTTCATTTCGGGACCAAGGGCTTTGTTTACATTAGCAAATTTACTAAACGAAAACACCGGTTGCTTGATGGCAAAGCCTTTCAGCTGTGGGTTGAAAGTAAAATCGGTTACTTTATTTACGCCTAACATTACTTTCGTTGCATAATTCACGTACGGTTCGCCATAGGCTTTTGCTATAAACGGCACCGTTCTCGAAGCTCTAGGATTGGCTTCAATGATATAAACCGTATCGTCTTTTATCGCAAATTGAATGTTGATTAAGCCAACGGTTTGCAATGCCAAAGCAATTTTTTTGGTATGATCTTTAATTTGTTGCATCACAAATTCGCCCAAATTAAAAGGAGGTAAAGTTGCATTAGAATCGCCCGAGTGAATACCACAAGGTTCAATATGCTCCATAATTCCGATGATATATACATTTTCGCCATCGCAAATGGCATCGGCTTCGGCTTCGATAGCGCCGTCCAAATAATGGTCAAGTAATAATTTATTGCCTGGAATATTTTTCAGCAAATCAATAACGTGCTCTTCGAGTTCTTGTTTGTTGATGACAATCTTCATGCCTTGTCCACCCAAAACATAAGAAGGACGAACCAACAATGGAAAATCTAAAATATCTGCCAAAGCACTAGCTTGATCGGCATTTTCAGCAATTCCGAATTGTGGAAATGGTATTTGAAGCTCAGTTAATAATTCTGAAAAACGTCCTCTATCTTCGGCTAAATCCAATGCATCAAAAGAAGTTCCAAGAATTTTTATTCCGTATTTGGATAATTTCTCAGCTAGCTTCAATGCCGTTTGTCCTCCTAATTGCACGATTACGCCCTCTGGTTTTTCGTGACGAATGATGTCATAAATGTGTTCCCAAAAAACGGGCTCGAAGTATAATTTATCGGCAGTATCAAAATCGGTTGAAACGGTTTCTGGATTACAGTTAATCATGATGGTTTCGTAGCCACATTCCTTAGCCGCCAAAACACCATGAACGCAAGAATAATCAAATTCAATCCCCTGCCCTATTCTATTGGGTCCCGAACCTAGAACAACGACTTTCTTTTTATCCGAAACAATGCTTTCATTGTGAACGTATCTTTTTCCATCAGCGGTTTCAATTTCAGCTTCAAAAGTCGAATAATAATAAGGCGTTTGAGCTTTGAATTCAGCGGCACATGTATCCACCAACTTATAAACTCTATTGATATTTTGCTCTTCACGCAATTTATATACTTGACTTTCCAAACAACCCATCATGTGGGCAATTTGTCTATCGGCGAAACCTTTTTGCTTGGCTTCAAGCAACAAATCTTTAGGTAAAGTATCTATTTTGTATTTAGAAATTTCTTTCTCTAAACTGTATAATTCTTCATATTGTTTCAAAAACCACATATCAATTTTTGTGATTTCATGAATTCTACTCAATGGAATTCCCATTTGAATGGCATCATAAATCACAAAAACACGATCCCAACTCGCATGAGTTAGTTTGTCGATAATTTGTTCGTAGTTTTTGTATCCTTTTCCGTCTGCTCCTAACCCATTTCGTTTAATTTCAAGCGATTGTGTTGCTTTATGCAAAGCTTCTTGAAACGAACGTCCAATTCCCATGACTTCACCTACAGATTTCATTTGAAGTCCTAAAGTTCGGTCTGCTCCTTCAAATTTATCGAAATTCCAACGAGGGATTTTTACAATAACATAATCTAAAGTGGGTTCAAATAAGGCTGAAGTTGATTTAGTGATTTGATTTTGAAGCTCATCTAAATGATATCCCAAAGCCAGTTTTGAAGCAATTTTTGCAATCGGATAACCAGTCGCTTTTGAAGCTAATGCTGAGGAACGAGATACACGCGGATTGATTTCAATAGCTACAATATCCTCTTTTTCGTCAGGAGAAACAGCAAATTGCACGTTGCAACCTCCTGCAAAATTTCCAATAGAACGCATCATCAAGATGGCATAATCCCGCATTCTTTGAAACGTAGTATCCGAAAGTGTCATTGCTGGCGCTACTGTAATAGAATCTCCAGTATGAATTCCCATAGGATCCATATTTTCGATGGTACAAATAATAACAACATTGTCATTATTGTCTCTAAGTAATTCTAATTCGTATTCTTTCCAACCCATCAAAGCCTTATCAATTAAAACTTCGTGAATGGGTGACATTTCTAATCCGTAGGTTAGTTTTTCGTCGAATTCTTCTTTTTTATAAACAATCGCAGCTCCTGTTCCTCCAAGCGTAAACGAAGGGCGAATCACTAAAGGAAAGCCAAATTCTTGTGCGATTTCTTTTCCTTTTAAGAAAGAAGTTGCGGTTTTGGCCGGTGCAGTTGGTACATTTATTCGCTCTAATAATTGCTTGAATTGCTCTCTGTCTTCCGTAATATTAATGGCATTTACATCAACACCTATCAATTTAACAGCAAAATCTTTCCAAATTCCTTTTTCATCGGCTTCCAAACAAAGGTTTAAAGCGGTTTGACCTCCCATAGTTGGCAATACAGCATCAATTTGAGGATGCTCTTTTAAGATTTGAATAATTGATTTGGTTGTCAATGGCAACAAATACACATGATCCGCCATGGTTGGATCGGTCATGATGGTGGCAGGATTGGAATTAATAAGAATTACTTCAATTCCTTCTTCACGAATGGAACGTGCGGATTGTGATCCTGCGTAATCAAATTCGCAAGCTTGACCGATTACGATAGGCCCCGAACCTATTATTAATACTGATTTTATGGAGTTGTCCTTTGGCATTGTAGTTAGTTTAGTGGGTGTTGTTTGTTCAAAGATAAATATGTTTCATGTATAAATTAAAAAATGACATTTTAACTTATATAAATTTATAAACAGGTTATAAAAAAAGCCGCTACTAATAAAAGTAACGGCTTGATTTGATTAATTGCTAATCATTATTTTTTATGTCTTGGCTCACAAGAAACTGTCAATTTATGTCTTCCTTTAGCTCTACGACGTGCTAAAACTTTTCTTCCATTTGCAGAAGCCATTCTGTCCATGAATCCGTGCTTATTTCTTCTTTTTCTTTTCGATGGTTGGAACGTTCTTTTACTCATTTTGTGTATCTTTAAATTCTTATGTAAATATCTATTAATAGGTTTCTTTCAAACCGAGTGCAAATATACAATGATTTTTTTTTCTTGCAAGTGGTTTTGTAAAAAATATTTAATTCTTTTACTATCTTTGCGACATCTTAAAAAACTCAAACAAAATGTTTCACAAAAATATTAAACTTATTATCGCCGGACTCATAATTGCAACTGGAATCTGGCAGTTTACAGAAGGTGGAATTGGAAATGGTATCTTTTTACTATTACTTTCAACCGTTTTCATTTTTCTATACTACAAAAATGAATTTATTCTACTTGCCTTCTTAAAATTGAGAAAACAAGATTTTCCAGGAGCTCAAAAATGGTTAACTTACATTAAAAACCCTGAAACGGCATTGGTGAAAAAACAACAAGGCTATTTTCAATACCTTCATGGATTAATGCTTTCGCAAACTAATATTCTTCAAGCGGAAAAACATTTCAAAAAAGCCATTGAATTTGGGTTGTCTATGGACACGGATTTAGCTATAGCTAAATTAAATTTAGCTGGGGTTGCCATGACCAGAAGACGAAAATTAGAAGCTACCAATCTTTTGAACGAAGCAAAAAAACTGGACAAACAAGGCATTTTGAAAGACCAAATCAAAATGATGAAAGACCAAATGAAGAAAATCTAAACGATTCATTCTTTATAAATAGAAATCCCAATCAATACCCTTTGGTTGGGATTTCTATTATATATTTCTTTTTAGTCGGATTAACTAATTTCTTATCGCGCAACCAAGGGTTGTGGATTTTTAGAATTTTATAATTAATTCCTTGTGCCAATGCAAAACTAGCCAAGTCGGTAATCGAACTGTCAATTTCTAGTTTTCGGGTTGGAATGTTTTCGTACAATTCTTGATTTGTAAATGTAAACCCATATTTTGCAGGGTTTTTCATGATTTCTTTTAAAGCCAAAATTCTAAAAACATAGCGAGAGGTTTCATCATTTAGCAACAAATCATAATAATTGGTTACTTTCTGAATCTCAATTTGCTTGTTTACGCCTGTCATTCCGCCATTGTATGAAGCGGCTGCTAAAGTCCAATTTCCAAATTTAGCTTTTGCATCAATCAAATATTTACATGCGGCTTCGGTGGCTTTTTCCAAATGATAGCGCTCATCTACTGATTCCGAAATTTCCATTCCCTTTTCTTTGGCAGTTTCGGGCATAAATTGCCAAACTCCTTTTGCTCCTGCTGGAGAAACCACGTTTACCAATCCACTTTCGATGACTGCTAAATATTTAAAATCGTCTGGCACGCCATTTTTTGCAAGTATAGGTTCAATAATTGGAAAAGAACGATTGGCTCTTTTAATGATTAACAAAGTCGAAGCATCAAGGTTAGCGTTTACCAATAACTCTCTTTCAAAACGTTCGCGAACATCTGAAATATTTAAAGGCGTTTTTTCTCCAGCAAAATCAACATTTACGGGAAAATATTGTGCGGTTCCTTCATGAAAAAGGGTTTTAACCGAATTGATTGATGTAGCGAAAATCAAGAGGCTTCCAATAAAAACGGATATTCCTACGAGCGCTATTTTTCTATATGTATTCATTTTTATTGTCATTAATTTTTACTTTATAGCTGGTTATTCTAGAATTAATTTTGGTAAATTTTCATTCAGCCACTTGAACTTATTCAAAATCATAATGTGCGTACCTCCTTTAACAACGATACAATTGGTTATATATTTTATAGGAAAAACATCATCTGCATCGCCATGAATATGAATTACTTTTTCGTCAACAACGATTCTGTCCCATAAAATAACTTGTTCTATTGCCCAATCCAGATAGTGTTTATCTCGTACAGAAAGGAATTTTTCATACAATTCAATTCTTTGATTGATTTTTTTACCAAAAGAAAACTTTGCTAAATTTTCGATATTCAGCAACAAATTTAGTGGAATTAGTTTGTAAGCTTTAGTTGATTTAGCCATTTTCATTCGTCGAGGAAATTCTAAATTGCTTTTTACGCTCGAAATGATAATTGTTTTTCTTACTTCAATATATTTTGTCATTTCCTGAACTAAAATCCCTCCAAACGAAACCCCAATCAAAACGGGCTTTTTATGGGTAATTTTTTGAGTCATTCGCTTAGCATAATCGGTCAAAGTCTCATTCTCTAAAGGGATTTCCCATTCTAAAAGCACCGTTTCAAAAGTTGCTTCAGGCAAAGCTATTCGTTCAAAAATAGTCGGACTTGCCGCTAAACCAGGCATGAAATAAACGGGAATTTTATTCATTTTATGTTTTTAACGTTTTAAATATGATAGTATTGATTTTATTACGAAATTTGTATAAAATTATAGTTTATAAAGATAGCTCAAAAAAAAGACACTTTATTTTAATATAAATTTAGCATCTGCAAATTTAAATCTATTTAAAATACGAAATAAAGAATGTCCAAATTACTTCCCTATTGTAGCAACGCTTAAAAAATTTAATTATGGAAACACTAGAAATCATGGAAATTAAAGACAATACTTTTTCAAGACAATTTGAAACTTTGGTTGATGGAAAATTAATTTCGGTAGAGTATTCCTTTCAAGAAAAAAAGATTTTTTTAACCAAAATCAATGTACCCGATCACTTTTCGGATGAGCTTTTCATCAATGATTTACTGAAAAATATTATGGCTATTGCTTATGAACGCAAACTAAAAGTGGTGCCCATCTTGCCTAAAATTGCAACATTTTTCAGAAAAAATGCCATGTACAAAGATTTATTACCTCCGGGAATCAAAATATAATTTATTCAAATGAAATCGGAGGAACTCAGCCAAAATATTATTGCCTTTTTTGAAAAAATCGAAAAATATTATGGTTGTAAAACCGATATTTCTGAAGGACTATTTTCTGAAATTAACAATCAGGAATCGCATTTTACTACTTGGAATATGTCCGAATTTGAATTGATCCGTTCTGCATATCGATCGAAAGGCGAACGATTTATGCTTGAAGGAAAAGGGACTTATTATGAAATTAGTGCCAAAAACATTGTCGCTTTAAAACAACCCGGCCGAAATAAATTTGAATTTATAGAACAATATAGCGAAACCGTTTTTAGAATTACCAAAATTCGATTTCATTATAAATATTAAACCCTATTTTGGCAGAACCAATTCATCTTATATTTTTTAATGAATTTGAATTATTTCGCTTTAGCCTCTTTTAACTTTTCTCTCCAATAGTCGGCTACATCGTCATAATTGATAGGAATGGCAGGGTCTTGTTTTAACAATCGGTTGTTTTGAAAGGCACGAACCAAAATGGTTTCTATCATATAATCTTCGTTTTCAGCCATTGGACTGTATTCTGTTTTTAAATTCAAGTCGAATAAACTTGCTGTATTATTGGACCAAAAGGCTTTCCAACCGCTTTTTAAATCCCGAATGAGTTCGTAAGTTGTTTTACCAGTTTGTCGATGTATTAATTTTATTAATATTTGACCATCTTTTCTAGATAGATTTTTAAGTTGCAATTCGAATTCGTTGGTTAAATAATGCTCTACAATCTTAAAATATTTCTTTTTATCTCTATTGTTGGTTAGATTTCGCATGCCTTTGTTTAGCATAGTTAATCTTTCGGCTCCCGCTTTTGCATAAGGATAGACTTTATAAACGCGTCTTTGTAAAATTAAAAAACGCTTTTTGGTTTCTTCATCTGCTTTTAATTTGCTCCTATCAATAATAACTTCTTGTAATTCAATTGCTGGTCCTAAAATACTATCGGTTTGTTCATTCAAATAGGCTTCTTTTTTGGCATCTGAATTGTCCACTTGCGAATAACTTTTCAATGTTGAAAGAAAAAACAAGGCTATAATTAGTATTGAATGGTGTATTTTCATTTTTATAAAATTTAATTGTCAAAATTATACATTATGTATGCAACTGTAATGCCAAATTTATAATTTAGCAAAAAAAATAATTTTATGAGTACAAATTCAATTTTGAAACCCGATTCGCTTACTTTTTTAGAAAAATACCTCAATAACGCTTCTCCGACGGGCTTTGAATCTGGCGGGCAAAAACTTTGGATGGAGTATGTTAAACCTTACGTGGACACATTTATCACAGACACTTATGGAACGGTTGTTGGCATCATCAATCCAGAAGCTCCGTACAAAGTGGTAATTGAAGGTCATGCCGACGAAATTGCGTGGTATGTAAATTATATTACTGATGATGGGTTGATTTATGTCATTAGAAACGGAGGGTCCGATCATCAAATTGCACCTTCAAAACGGGTGAATATCCATACCAAAAAAGGGATTGTAAAAGGCATCTTTGGTTGGCCAGCCATACATACTCGAAACCGTGGAAAAGAAGAAGCTGCTAGAATTGATAATTTATTTATTGACTGTGGTTGTGCTACAAAAGAGGAAGTAGAGGCTTTAGGAGTTCATGTTGGCTGTGTGATTACTTACCCTGATGAATTTATGGTTTTGAACGAAAACAAATTTGTATGTCGTGCCATCGATAATAGAATGGGAGGTTTTATGATAGCCGAAGTAGCACGAATGCTCCATGAAAACAACATAAAATTACCTTTTGGATTGTATATTACCAATTCTGTTCAAGAAGAAGTAGGTTTAAGAGGTGCCGAAATGATTACACAAACCATCAAACCAAACGTAGCTATCGTTACGGATGTATGCCATGATTCTACAACACCAATGATTGATAAAAAAATTGAAGGGGAAACAAAAATTGGTAGAGGTCCAGTAATTACTTATGCTCCAGCCGTTCAAAATAATCTTAGAGAATTGATTTTGGAAACTGCCAAAGAAAAGGGAATTCCCTTTCAACGATTGGCTTCGTCAAGAGTTACTGGAACGGATACTGATGCATTTGCATATAGTAATGGTGGCGTAGCATCTGCATTGATTTCATTGCCTTTACGCTACATGCACACGACAGTAGAAATGGTGCATCGTGACGATGTAGAAAATGTAATTAAATTGATATATGAAACCCTTTTAAAAATCGAAAACAACGAAACATTTTCCTATTTTAAATAAAATAAAAATGCCCAATTTGTAATTTTTATTATTACGAATTGGGCATTTTAAAACTAAATTTTTATTTTATGGATGAGCAGTTTTATCTAAATGAATTCGCAATCGATTCGGTGAAGTCCAATCATAAATATAATTTGTAAAATTTCCAGTTCGACTAGGAATTCCTAAAGTTTCATTGATTAATGTTGAAGGGTCATCGACTAAAGCACCATTAAAAGGATAATAATGGAATCCACCAACAGCATCTGTATATCTGATTTCATATTTTGTTAAGTAAGAATCGCCATCATCATCCACATCTAAATAATCTGGCGTATTATCTCCATCGGTGTCATCATTGTAATAATTACCATCACCGTTTACAT
>CAIRNC010000499.1 GCA_903879875.1 uncultured Bacteroidota bacterium | reverse complement strand
TTTTTTCATGTCTTGCAATCCCGCACGACTTCTACGAACAGCATCGCTCACGGCTTCGATGGCTTCTTCCTGACCCACGACTCTACGGTGTAATTCATCTTCGAGTTTTAATAGTTTTTCTCTTTCGCCTTGCAGCATTTTCATCACTGGAATTCCAGTCCATTTGGCGACTACTTCGGCAATATCTTCGCGAGTGACTTCTTCTTTTATCAAGGAAGTTCCCGATTGATTTTCTTGCAATTGTTTCAATAATACATCCAATCGCTCTTGGGCTTCTTTTATTTTTCCATAACGAATTTCAGCTACTTTTCCGTAATCGCCATCGCGTTCGGCGCGTTCGGCTTCGTATTTGAAATCTTCAATTTCGGTTTTTACGGCTTGAATGTTATCGACAACATCTTTTTCCGATTTCCATTTGGCATAAATTTCATTTCTTTCTTCTTTGAGATTGGCCAAATCCATTCCCAAAATTTTGAGTTTACTTTCGTCTTTCTCTCGTTTTATGGCTTCAATTTCAATTTCCAATTGCATGATTTTTCGATCTAAAACATCCAATTCTTCGGGTTTGGAGTTGATTTCCATACGCAATTTTGAAGCTGCTTCGTCCATCAAATCGATGGCTTTGTCTGGCAAAAATCGATTGGTAATATAGCGTTGCGATAATTCGACAGCCGCAATAATTGCATCGTCTTTTATCTGCACTTTATGATGGGTTTCGTATTTTTCTTTGATACCTCGAAGGATAGAAATGGCACTTTCGGTATCGGGTTCTTCAATCATTATTTTTTGGAAACGGCGTTCGAGTGCTTTGTCTTTTTCAAAATATTTTTGATATTCGTCTAATGTGGTGGCGCCAATGGCACGCAATTCGCCACGAGCCAAAGCCGGTTTCAGAATATTGGCCGCATCCATTGCACCTTCTCCCCCACCCGCGCCTACTAATGTGTGGATTTCGTCAATAAAAAGTACAATATCCCCTTCAGCAGCGGTTACTTCTTTTACGACTGATTTTAAGCGTTCTTCAAATTCACCTTTGTATTTTGCACCTGCAATCAAAGCTCCCATATCGAGTGAAAAGACAATTTTGTCTTTCAAATTATCCGGAACATCGCCATCTACAATTCGGTGTGCCAAACCTTCGGCAATGGCGGTTTTACCTACTCCTGGTTCGCCGACAAGCATGGGATTGTTTTTGGTACGACGAGTTAAAATTTGCAAAACTCTACGAATTTCTTCGTCACGACCAATTACGGGATCTAGTTTTCCGTTTTTAGCCAATTCATTGAGGTTTTTGGCATATTTGTTTAAAGAATTATAATTTTCTTCGGCAGAGGCAGAAGTGACTCTTTCTCCTTTTCGTAATTCGTCAATGGCGGCTTTCAAGCCTTTTTCGGTAACGCCTTGGTCTTTCAAGATTTGAGCCACTTTGCATTTGGAACCAAAAATAGCTAAGATTAAATGTTCGATAGAAACGAATTCATCGTTCATTTTTTTGGCAATAATTTCGGCTTCATTGAGTGTTGTGCTTGTGGTTCTCGATAGCATAAGTTCGCCACCCGACACTTTTGGAAAACTTTGAATTGTGCTGTCTAGAATTTGTTCGAACAAAGGCACATTTACATTTAGTTTTTTTAAAATAAATGGCGCTACATTTTCATCTACTTCAAAAATAGCTTTAAAAATGTGCTCGTTTTCAATTTGTTGTTGACCGAAGCTTTGCGCTAATTGTTGCGCTTGCTGAACCGCTTCCTGTGATTTAATTGTGAATTTATTGATGTTCATTTTCTTTATTGTTTGTAGTTATTTGTTTGCCGTTAAATTAATTAACTTTGCTGAATAATCGTCAAATGTTATTCCAACCCTAAAGTTACGACAAAATGACTGTAAACAAAGGGGTTAGAAGCGACAAAATGACTGAAAACACGACAAAATGAGTCTATTTAATTCGGTATTTGGTTCTTCTGAAAACCAAAATGCTAATTCTGATAAAATAAATTGGATTGCTTTGCAAGATTTAGGGCAATTGAATGAAATTATTGCTGTTTCAAACGAAAAACCTGTAGTGATTTTTAAACACAGTACCCGTTGTAGTGTGAGTCGAATGGCTTTGAAACAATTTGAAAATGAATATGATGCCGCCGATGCTACCGAAAATTATTTTCTAGATTTGATTGCTTATCGTGATGTTTCCAATGCAATTGCCAGTCGTTTTAATGTATTCCATCAATCGCCGCAATTGTTGTTGATAAAGGATGGAATAGCCGTTTATAATGCATCACATAGCGACATTGATGCTAAAACAGTTGCCGAAAAACTATAAATCCTATAGTTTTTTTTCCATAATAAAATCATCCATAAAATAGCCGTCTCCTATAGGAAGTAGCTCTTTGCCAACATTTTGAAATCCTATTTTTTCGTAAAAGAAGTAGGCTTTGTTGTATTTGTTGACATTCAAAGAAATCAAATCGGATTGCATTTTTTTAGCTTCGGCTTCTACCCTATCCACTAGCATTTTACCAATTCCTTTGCCTTGAGCTTCTGGAAGTAAATATAATTTATGCAAACGGGTCACCTTTTCTCCTAAATAATGATGCTCAAAGGAGGCAAACCCTAAACAGCTATTTTCTTCGACAGCCAGAATAAAGTGGTGTTGTTTTTTGGAATAATTTTCGGTTAACGTTGCAATGGAATAAAAAGCCGCCAACATAAAATCCAATTGTGCTTTGGTTAAAATTTCACTATAGGTCAGTGGCCAAGTGGTATGGGCTATGTGTTGAATGGTTTTAAAATCAGCAGGTGTGGCTTCGCAAATTTTGAGCATAGTAACTATCTTATTTTAGACTTTGTAATGAAAAATCCGAACAAAGATAAAAGAAAAGTCACTTTGTAAATCATTGAATTGTTGTATTTGTAACAATGTGCTGTTATTTGTGTAATTGCAATCAATCGTTTTGATGTATGGCTTTAGAACAATAAATTTGTCAAAAATTAAAGAAAATGCAAGCAAAAGATTTAGTACAATTGGCTTCCGAATTTGGAAATCCATTATATGTTTATGATGCCGAGAAAATTCAATCGCAATACCAACGCCTAACGGCAGCTTTCTCTAAAGTAAGTCGTTTGCGCATCAATTATGCTGCAAAAGCGTTGTCCACTATTAGCATATTGCAACTTTTAAAAGATATGGGTTCCAATTTGGATACCGTTTCTATTCAAGAAGTGCAGTTGGGGTTGCATGCTGGTTTTGCACCTCATCAAATTATTTATACGCCTAACGGGGTTTCGTTTGAAGAAATTGAAGCTGTTGCCCAATTGGGGGTTCAAATTAATATTGATAATTTGAGTGTTTTAGAACATTTTGGTAGCAAACACCCGACGGTGCCGGTTTGTATTCGAATCAATCCCCACGTTATGGCGGGCGGAAATGCTAATATTTCGGTGGGACATATTGATAGTAAATTTGGTATTTCGATTCATCAAATGCCTCATATCCTTCGGATTGTTGAAAACACGGGAATGCACATTAATGGTATTCACATGCACACGGGTTCGGATATTTTGGATATTGAAGTGTTTCTGTATGCTGCCGAAATTCTATTTGAAGCCGCTAAGAATTTCAAAACACTTGATTTTCTGGACTTTGGAAGTGGTTTTAAAGTGCCCTACGCTAAAGGCGATATCGAAACCAATATTGAAGAATTAGGTCGAAAACTATCGAAACGTTTTCTGGCTTTTGAGAAAGAATACGGGCGCGAATTGACTTTGGCTTTCGAGCCTGGCAAATTTTTAGTGAGCGAAGCGGGCTTTTTTATTGCCAAAGTGAATGTGGTTAAACAAACAACTTCGACTGTTTTTGCTGGTATTGACAGTGGATTCAACCATTTGATTCGTCCGATGTTGTATGGTTCGCAACATTATATTGAAAACATTTCTAACCCGAAAGGGAAAGAGCGTTTTTATACGGTGGTGGGCTACATTTGTGAAACGGATACCTTTGCTAACAACCGAAGAATTTCGGAAATTAAGGAAGGGGATTTGTTGTGTTTTAGAAACGCGGGCGCCTATTGTTTTTCGATGGCTTCGAACTATAATTCGAGATACAAACCTGCCGAAGTGCTCTGGAAAGACGGAAAAGGAATCTTGATTCGGACTCGTGAAACTTTTGACGATTTGCTTAAAAACCAAGTTTTTAGTGGGGTTTGAGTGCGTTGATGGGTTCTTGTATGGATTAAAGTAAAGTTGGGGTGCGTTACTAATGCCAAAAGGAAAATTTGCCACCCCTTTCCCCCCTTTCATCCCTTTTTTCACCATTTTAATTCTAAAATCCTTGAGAATCCTTGCAAACTGTGGCAAAAACAAAGCATTGCTACAAGTTAAGGATAGTTATAAAAGTTATTTTGGGGTGCTTCAAAGTTAATTTATACCAGAATTATTTTGCTCTGAGCTAGCTCCAACAATTCTGGAGCTGGATTTATTTTGCTCTGAGCCAGCTCCAAGAAATCTGGAGCTGGATTTATTTTTCTCTGAGCTAGCTCCAACAAATCTGGAGCTGGATTTATTTTGCTCTGAGCCAGCTCCAACAATTCTGGAGCTGGATTTATTTTTCTCTGAGCTAGCTCCAACAAATCTGGAGCTGGATTTATTTTGCTCTGAGCTAGCTCCAACAAGTCTGGAGCTGGATTTATTTTGCTTTGGAGTGGTACAAACGAAATTTGGAGTGGTATAATTTTGCTCTGGAGTGGTACAAACGAAATTTGGAGTAGTACAATTTTGCTCTGGAGTGGTACAAACGAAATTTGGAGTGGTATAATTTTGCTCTTG
>CAIRNC010000498.1 GCA_903879875.1 uncultured Bacteroidota bacterium | reverse complement strand
TTTTATTTTTACTTTATACTTTAAATAACAAATTGTAATTCCAATTTAGATAGTTTACAATGGATTATTGATTCCGACCATTGCTTTTTAGTTGTAATTCCATCAAACTTATTTACAATGCTTCGATTGTTTCGTTCAAATGTTTATTTTTACCACATTATATTAATAAAATTCAAAAAATGTCTCAAAAACGTCTTTTCCTTCTTGATGCCTATGCTTTAATATTTCGTGGGTATTATGCTTTTATAAAAAACCCTCGAATCAATTCTAAAGGTATGGATACCTCAGCCATTATGGGTTTTATGAACTCGTTGATGGATGTAATCAAACGGGAAAAACCCGATCATTTAGCGGTAGCTTTTGATAAAGGCGGTAGCGATATGCGCAACGAAATTTTCCCAGAATACAAAGCCCACCGCGATGCCACACCCGATGCTATCAAAATTGCTGTGCCATATATTCAAGAATTGCTTCGCGCCATGCACATTCCGATTATTGAGGTAGCCGGTTTTGAAGCTGATGATTTGATAGGAACTATTGCCAAACAAGCTGAGAAACAAAACTACCAAGTTTTTATGGTAACTCCCGATAAAGATTTTGCACAGTTGGTTTCTGAAAATATATTTATGTACAAACCTGCACGAATGGGCAACGGCATAGAAATCTGGGGCGTTCCCGAAGTTTTAGCAAAATTTGAAATAGAAAGACCTGAGCAAGTTATTGATTTTCTAGGAATGATGGGTGATGCAGCTGATAATATTCCAGGATTACCAGGCGTTGGCGAAGTAACGGCTAAAAAATTATTGAAAGAATTTGGGTCTATGGAAAACCTTTTGGCGAATACTGACAAGCTCAAAGGTAAAATGAAAGAAAACATCGAAGCCAATAAAGAAAAAGGATTGTTGTCTAAAACTTTGGCGCGAATAATTTTAGATTGCCCGGTGGTTTTTGACGAAACCGACTACGAATTGTCAACTCCCGATGTAGCTAAAACCGATGCACTTTTCAACGAATTGGAATTTAGAAGAATGGCAGAGCAATTTGACGCTATTTTTAAAAAAGGCGGTACAACAACCACAAACAATTCGGGTGATGAAGCTAAATTATACAAAAAACCACAACCAAAAAACGAGGATCAATTTGACCTTTTTGGAAGTGCCATTTCAGAAGAAACTTCAGAAGAAACACGCCATCAATATTACGCCACATTAGAAAACACGGAGCATTCGTATCAAATCATTCAAGGCGATTTGGGCTTGAAATTACTTTTGCAAAATCTTCAAAATCAGTCTTCGGTATGTTTTGATACGGAAACCACAGGAATAGACACGCTTCATGCGGAATTAGTTGGCATTTCGTTTTCTTACGAAAAAGGAAAAGGATTTTACGTCCCTTTTCCTGAAAATCGAGAAGAGGCAATGGTCTTGATAGCAAAATTACTTCCCTTTTTTGAGAATGAAAGCATCGAAAAAATTGGTCAGAATTTAAAATACGATTTGAAAATTCTTGCTAATTATGGCGTTACCGTAAAAGGAAAATTGTTCGACACCATGATTGCACATTATTTAATCAATCCTGACATGCGACACAACATGGATATTTTGTCGGAAACCTATTTGAAATATGCGCCAAAACCTATCGAAGATTTGATTGGGAAAAAAGGAAAAAATCAAAAATCAATGCGCGATGTGCCATTAGAAGATATCAAAGAATATGCGGTCGAAGATGCCGATGTCACTTTGCAACTGTCAGAAATTTTCACGCTGGAATTAGATAAAACCGAAACCGAAAAACTGTTTGATGAAATAGAAATTCCGCTTGTATCTGTTCTTGCTTCGATGGAAATAGAAGGAATTAATTTAGATGTTCCCTTCTTGAAATCTTTATCAGCTGAATTGGCTACTGACATCAAAGTTTTAGAAACTAAAATTTATGAAATTGCTGGCGAAAAATTCAATTTGGCTTCTCCAAAACAATTGGGTGACATCTTGTTTGACAAATTGAAAATTGGTGGTGCCAAACAAAAGAAAACCAAAACGGGGCAATATGCTACTGGCGAAGAAATTTTAACTTATTTAGCCAAAGATAATGAAATTGTAAGTGCCATTTTAGATTGGCGTTCTTTAATAAAATTACAAAATACTTATGTAGAAGCCTTGCCGTTGCAGGTAGATGCTGTTTCACATCGTGTTCATACGGATTACATGCAGGCAGTAGCTGCAACTGGGCGTTTGAGTTCCAATAATCCGAATTTGCAAAACATCCCAATTCGAACCGAACGTGGGCGACAAATTAGAAAAGCTTTTATTGCTCGTGACGAAAACTACACCTTACTTTCCGCGGATTATTCTCAGATAGAATTGCGCATAATTGCAGCGCTTTCAGGAGAAGAAAACATGATTTTAGCTTTCCAAAATCACGAAGATATTCATAAATCGACTGCTGCAAAAGTTTTTAATGTGCCGTTAGATGAAGTAACTCGCGAACAAAGAAGCCATGCTAAAACAGTAAATTTCGGAATCGTTTATGGGGTTTCAGCATTCGGATTGAGCAATCAAACTTCATTGTCTAGAAGCGAAAGTGCCACTTTAATTGATGCGTATTATCAAACCTATCCACGATTGAAAACGTATATTCAAGAACAAGTAGAATTTGCAAGAGAAAACGGCTACGTACAAACCATTTTAGGAAGACGACGCTATTTAAAAGACATCAATTCTGCGAATGCCATAGTGCGAGGTGGAGCCGAGCGAAATGCCGTGAACGCTCCAATACAAGGAAGTGCTGCCGATATTATAAAAATCGCCATGATAAACATTCATAGAAAACTAACCACGGAAAATTGGAAGTCGAAGATGCTTTTGCAAGTGCATGATGAGTTGGTTTTTGATGTACACAATTCCGAATTAGAAAAAATTCAACCGATGATAAAACACGAAATGGAAAATGCTTTCAAAATGGCAGTTCCATTAGAAGTAGAAATCGGAATGGGTAAAGATTGGTTAGAAGCACATTAAATAATACAAGTACAAAATATTAGAATAAAACGTAAAGGATTTTTAAAAAAAATAAACGTAGATATTACAATTAAAAAAAAATTACATAAGTTAAAAAAATCGATTTTTTAACCTGATTAAAGGATGTAATTTGCTTTTAATCTGAGTTTGTTCTTATTATTTTTTAATTTAAATGTTTGTATTATGTTTGTATTCAAAAAAAATAAAAGCGGTTCCGAAAAGCTATTAGAGTAGGTGAAAATTAAAATTAAAATAACATGAAAAAACAAGTACTATTTATTGCCATTGTAAGTTTATTTACTACTTTAACTTCAGCAGCCGATTTATATGTTAGAGATTTTGGGTCTGGTGGAGCCTATTCTACAATTAGTGCTGCTATCACTGCAGCAAGTGACGGTGACCGAATTATTATCAGACCAAAATCGGGGGGAATTCCCTATTTAGAAAACTTGGTTGTTAATAAATCGTTGTCTTTTGTATGCGAAATTAATTTTACAAAATATTTAATTCAAGGAACTATTTCGATAACGCCTGCCGCTGGAAGAGTTATTACTTTTTCAAATCTAAATTTAACTAGTAGCATGACTGTTAATGCTGCTACAACTGGAGGAAGAGCCACGTTGAATGTTTTCAACTCAATCTTAGGCAGTGATTTAAACGCTAGTCAACAAAATATATCATTATACGCTTCGGGCAATGTTTTAACTGGAAATATCTATCTAACTCACGGTAGATGTACCGCTAATAATTGTTATATGATTGCATTAGGAGCTTCAGGAACAGAAACTAGTCCAGCAACGGATGATGTTGAAATTATTGCCAATGCACTTCTTTATGGTGCAAATGCTATTGACCTAAATCAAAGAAATTATAATTTTAAAGTGTTAAATAATTATTTAACAGCTGGTTATATTAACATAAGTGGCATAAAAAATGGTGGAAGCAATGAAATTCGAAACAATGTGGTAAATAGTACCGGAGGATCATCATCATATCCTATTTACGTTTATTTAACTTCAGGGAATACAGGTTTTATTTCTGTATTAAACAATATTTTAAATTATTCTACTAGTACTAAAATTTATAATGCAAGCTCAGGATTGTCATCAGTATATGCTTTTTATAATATGTCTTCTAGTACTTTTAGTACTTCGGGTGTTACAAGTCAAAGTTCTAATTCAGTTAGTCCTAGTTTAGTCTTGAATAATTCCACTTATACTGTAACAGGTTCTAACGTAAATGCAGGTTATCCTGAAGACGATTACGCTGATATTGATTTAACTAGAAACGATATTGGTAACTGGGGAGGATCTAACAGTTGGGGTAATTACTGGCCGTCTTCAGCAGGTAACAAACCTCAAATAGATTATCTAAATACGCCAAGAAGAATTTTTGTTGGTACTACTACCATGAATGCGAGTGGAGCAGGTCATTCTAAATAATTGAATTGTCCATTGATTTAATTGTTGGTATTGTTTTTTTAAAACAATTCAATGAAAACAAACCAATAAATTTTGAATTTTATTTAGAATCCTATGAAATACTATTATAGTATCGTTGCTTTTTTGGTACTTCTTTGTTGCCATGGTCAAGTATCATTATCACAAGCCGAATATTTTTGGGACACTGATCCAGGCGAAGGCAATGGAACGGTTATTCTAGCAATTGATGGAAATTTTGACAGTGCTTTCGAGAAATTATCCAATACAGGTATTGCTGCACCAATCGTTGGAAATCATAAATTCTCTATTCGTATTAAAGACAACACTGGCGTTTGGGGACCTACTTTTACTAATACGGTAATTGTAGAACAAAACGCAACTCCAACACCTATAAGTTTATCACAAGCTGAATATTTTTGGGACACCGATCCGGGCGAAGGCAATGGAACGGTTGTTCTAGCAATTGATGGAAATTTTGACACTGCTTTCGAGAAATTATCAAATACTGGTATTGCTGCACCAAACGTTGGAAATCACACTTTTTCGATTCGTGTAAAAGACAACAGTGGCGTTTGGGGACCTACTTTTACAAATATGGTAATTGTAGAACAAAACACAACTCCAACACCTATAAGTTTATCACAGGCCGAATACTTTTGGGACACTGATCCAGGCGAAGGCAATGGAACAACAGTATTGGCTGTTGATGGAAACTTTGACAATGCTTTTGAGAAATTATCTAATACAGGCATTGCTGCACCAAGCGTTGGAAATCACACTTTTTCGATTCGTATCAAAGACAACACAGGCATTTGGGGACCTACTTTTACCAATATGGTAATTGTAGAACAAAACTCAACACCAACACCTATAAGTTTATCACAAGCCGAATATTTTTGGGACACTGATCCAGGCGAAGGCAATGGAACAACAGTATTGGCTGTTGACGGCAATTTTGATAGTGCGTTTGAGAAATTATCCAATTCAGATATTGCTGCACCAAGCGTTGGAAATCATAAATTCTCTATTCGAATAAAAGATAATACAGGCGTTTTGGGACCTACTTTTACTAATGTGGTAATTGTAGAACAAAACGCAACTCCTACACCTATAAGTTTATCACAAGCCGAATATTTTTGGGATACCGACCCAGGCGAAGGTAACGGAACGGTTGTTCTAGCTGTTGATGGTAACTTTGACAGTGCTTTCGAGAAATTATCCAATTCAGGTATTGTTGCACCAAGCGTTGGAAATCATAAATTCTCCATTCGCATAAAAGACAACACGGGCGTTTGGGGACCTACATTTACTAATACGGTAATTGTAGAACAAAACTCAACACCAACACCAATAAGCCTTTCGCAAGCCGAATATTTTTGGGACACTGATCCAGGTGAAGGTAATGGAACTATTTTATTAGCAAATGATGGAAACTTTAATGCTGCTTTTGAAACTGTTTTTCAAAATGGAATCACGATTGCTCAACCTATTGGTTTACACGTTTTTAATGTTAGAATAAAAGACAATACGGGGTTGTGGAGTCCTGTATTTAAGAATGCTATTTACATTGAAACTACAATTTGTAATACAGCTCAACCTACAGCATCAACTACACAAAATGTTTGTAATGCAGGTACAGTTGCCAATTTAACAGCTTCAGGAACTAATATAAAATGGTATTCTACTGCTACAGGTGGCACGGCGCTAGTTTCGTCAACTCCATTATCTTCTGGTAATTATTTTGTTTCTCAAACTATTGGAACTTGTGAAAGTACAAGATTGTCCGTTTCTGTAATTGTTAATTCTTCTGTAACACCAGCGTTTGCTCAAGTAGCACCAATTTGTTCAGGAGCGAGTTTAGCAGCATTACCAACAACTTCAAACAATGGTTTAACAGGAACTTGGTCACCCGCTTTGAATAATACAGCAACTACGACTTATACTTTTACACCAGAAGCAAGTCAATGTGCGGCTTCAACAACAATGACTATCACCGTAAATTCAAATGTGACTCCTGATTTTACACAAGTAGCACCAATTTGTTCGGGAGCAAGTTTATCAGCTTTACCAACAACTTCAAACAATGGTTTAACAGGGA
>CAIRNC010000497.1 GCA_903879875.1 uncultured Bacteroidota bacterium | reverse complement strand
GTTTCGATAAATTCAGACTCATTTTTTTCTTTAAAAACAGGCGCACAACCTTGATATATTACTTTTATTTTATCAGGATTTATTTTTAAATACGATACAATATCTTGTTTGGTTTGTTCACTGATAGCAATTATTAAATCGGCTTTATTTGCAGCGTATTTGAATTTAAAATAATGAATTTTTCTGTCAAAATAAGTATATAACTCAGGATATCGCATGAAAATTAAATCATGAATAGTAACCACTGTTTTAATTCCTGTTTTGTTTAATCCTATTGGAATTTCACCTGATAAACCATGAAAGAGTTCAACTTTATCTTCTTTAATTTGAGGTACTATCTTAAAAAGTCGCCATAAAGCTGAAAATTTATTATGCTTTTTTTTAAGTGGTAATTTTTCTATAATACATTTCCCATCAATAAAAATACGATCAATTTTTTTTGGCTTTGGATTATAAAGTAAATAATTATTTTCGGGATAGAATTGCGATAAAATACGAACCAAATCTCGGCTATAATTGCCTAAACCTGTTTTGTTATGAAACAAACGTTTTGCATCAAAACCTATAATCATCTAGTTTAAATTATTATTTTTAATAAATAAAAGTAATGAATTTTTAAACAATTCGTAATTAAATAATGTATAAATTTCAGAACTGTTCATTTTTTTATCAGAAATCAAATTTGGATAATAGTCAGAAATATGTATTGAAACATTTGAAGTTCCATTCTCAAACATATTCCAATCATTTTTTAGAATAAATGGAGAAAAAATTGTAAAAGTCGGTATATCTAATGCTTTTGCCATATTCGTTGCTCCACCTTCATTACCAATTAATGCCTTGCATAGACTTGTAATGCTCATGAAATCCCGTAACGATTTAGCATAAAAATCAATCTTTATTTTCTCTTTTGTTTCAGGTTTACACAAATTATACAATTCTAACGCTTGTGTTTTTTGATTTGGAATGTAATTAAATAAAATTTGAACGGATTTTGACAAAGCAATTGCATCAATTACGTTAGCCATGTAAGGCAATGGATACGTTTTAGAATCGCTACTTCCTAACGCGCTAATCATAACGATTGGATTTTCTAAATCAATTCCATTCTGGATTAAAGTTAACTTAGCTTTATCAATTTCGTCAGAAGTTAAATAAATTTTAGGTTTAATGACTCGAAAATCAATTCCCAAAGGTTTTAATAATTGCAACCTATGCTCTACAGCTTTTGTGGCAGTAGAAATAGATTCTTTGGTTCTAATTATGGTGTCAGAATATAAAAATTGTGAATAGGATTTGTTAAAAGAAATGGTCTGGTTAGCACCAGAAAATCTGCAAAACAAACCTGTTTTTAATTTGGCATACGAATCAATAATGATGTCATATCGCTCATTTTTAATGCGATGTAATTGATTAAAGAAGCCTTTAATTCCTTTTTCCGTAGGATTTAGTAAAATGAAATCGTCAATATAAGGATTGTTTTCTACTACTGCTAATGTGTTTGAATTGATGATGTAATGTAATTTCGCATTAGGAAATTTAGCTCTTAATTCTTCAAATATTACGCTTGTAATTAGCACATCGCCAATCATTTTGGGTTGAATTACAGCTATTTTCATATTGATTTTGCTTCAATTCTTGCAATTAAATCTCGTGTAGAATGAAATGAGTGATTTTTTTCTTTCATCCATATAATTAATTTTTCAAACCTATCTTTCATATCTTTTCCGGAATTTTTTGAAACGTAGCTTGGAAAGTTAAAACGTTCAGCATCTTTTAAATCGGTAAATTCCCAAGGATGAAAATATAAATTAAGATATTTATCTTTTTTAATTGTGCTTTTGCAAAGCATTTTATAAATCCTAAGTGGTAAATTATGAAAGGACAACCAAAATAATGGAAACCGAACAATTGGACTAACTGATGCTGGAATTTGCCAAACACCATCTTGCTTAAAATAAGTTCGAGGCTTAGAAAAATTATTATATCTTCCTGGTAAATACGTTGGATTTAATGATGAATTATAAACATATCCAGCTTTACAAATTTCATTTTCATCAACCGGTTGCATTCTTGGCATGCGATAACCAATGACTTTAGTATTCGTAATCTTTTCTAATTTTTCTTTTGATTCCCTTAAATGTTCAACTTTGAAATCACTGTGATAATAACTGTGTGATGCTATTTCATGTCCTTCATTTATTATTCTACTAATGATATTTGGAGCATTTTCAGCAAATACTACAGTACTAAAAAAAGTAGCCTTTATTTGATGTTTTTGTAATAAATCTAATATTACTGACGTACCCTCAATAGAAATTTTGATTTGATCATCAAAACTAATGGTTCTTCCATATTCAAATGGCATGTCAAACTCTTCAATATCAAAACTAAATAAAATCATTCTTTTGTATGTAAATTAGTATCTCTTATTAAGTAGTTTGGTCTTTGTTTGGATTGCATAAAAAGTTTCCCAACATATACTCCAATAATTCCAATGACGATTAAATTCAAACCACCAAAAATAACAATCGTAAAAATTACAGAAGCCCAACCAGAAATTACATGCCCAAAATAAATACTATAAAAAACGTATAATACATAAAATATCAAAGACAATACAAAAATAGAAAAACCTAAAAAAATTGATATATATAATGGACGAATACTAAATGATGTAATGCCTTTTAGTGCAAATTGCATCATTTTTTTAACGGTATATTTACTACTTCCTGAAAAACGTTCGGCCGGCATGTAGTCTATGGCAAATTGTTTAAATCCGACCCAATTTACTAATCCACGTATAAACAATTCATTTTCACTAAAGGCAAAAAACACTTTAGATACTTTTTTATCCATTAGCCTAAAATCAGCTGTACCTTCTTCGATTTTTATTTCTGATATATAATTTATGAATTTGTAGAAATATTTAGATGTGATTTTTTTGAAAACTGGAAGTTTTTTATCTTCTAAACGACGCGTATAGACCACGTCATATCCTTCTTCCCATTTTTCTAATAATTGAGGTATTAGCTCTGGTGGGTGTTGCATATCACCATCCATAGTAATGATACAATCTCCAGACGCAAAATCTAATCCCGCTTTTAGAGCATTTTGGTGTCCAAAGTTTCGGGATAATTCAATATAAAACAAATTAGAATCGGTGACAGCCATTTGTTGTAAAATAGACAAGGTTTTATCGCTACTTCCATCGTCAACGAAAATTAGCTCATACTCATAGTTGCCTTTTTTTAATACTTCATGTAGTGCAGATATAATTATATTTACGTTCCCTTCTTCATTAAATGAAGGTATAACAATTGATATTTTCTTTAATGCTGTCATTGTTAATCCTTAATAGAATTGTAATTTTTAAATTTTTTTCGATACATTTCGAATATTATTGCAAACCAAATTAGCACACAAGGTAATGCTTTTAATGCAAAAGGACGAATATAATTATCTCTTAAAAATTTTGGCATTAAATCCGAAGGAGATAAACTGGTTAAAACCATTGCTAAAACGAACAAAACAATATAGAATTTCGAAATGGGTTTTGGTTGTATAACAAACCAAATAGCTACTCCAACAAATGCAATAATATAAGTAGGTGACTCGGAACCAGAACTAAAAATTACTGTGAAAATTAACACCGATGCCAAAAGCATCAATCGAAAAGATTGTTCTTTATATTCTTTAATTCTTAAATATTGTAATCCAAATAGAATTACTCCACCAATTAAAAAAGGTAGATTAGAAATTGTACTATCATGAAAAAAACGACGTACAATACCCATTAAAGATATATCTTGATACGAATCTAGACCTGAGTTTTCAGCATTCTTTATAATTAATCTTTCATACCATTCTCGATAAGTATGAATGATATAATCTGGAGATGAAAGCATCATTGGTAATGTAAAAAAAACAATGCTCCAAAAAAATAATGATAGAATAAACTTGATTTTATTTTTTGAAAAAAAGAAAAAAGCCAAACCTACAATTCCATATAGTTTAATAAAAACGCCTAAAACAATGAGCATTGCTGACCAAAAATCTTTTTGTTTTTCAATATAAACAAAAGAAAGCAAGATAATTGCCGTCATCAAAGGATTGAATTGTAACCCTAATAAAGTTGTAAGAAATTCATGGAGACAAATCCATAAAACAGCACTAATTTGGGTAGATTTTAAAGGTAATTGGGTGATTGCCCATATTAAAATTCCAGCATTAAATAAGGCCCAAAGCGGTAATCCTAAATAATCAGGCAAAAGGGCAAAAGGGGCAATGACCAAACTGAAAACAGGACCATAATGATTGTGGTCGAAATATTCTAACGGGTATTCTTTATATAAAGGTAGCTTTTCTATCGTATGAAAATAAACACCTTTAAAAATTTGATAATTGTTATATTTAAAATGAAGTAATTGTTTTATGGAAGATATCAATGTAACAACCATCCACAAAAAAAGAATATAGACTCTATTTGTAAAAAAAGGAAGGCTAAAAAAAGAGACTAATTTTTTATTTATTGAAAAATCCGACATAAACAGTTTTTGAATTTGAATTCATTAAAGCTTATAAATATTAAACCGCAACATCATATTCTCTTAACGCTTCATTCAAACTTGTTTTTAAATCGGTTGAGGGTTTGCGTTTTCCGATAATCAAAGCACAAGGCACTTGGAATTCACCCGCAGCAAATTTTTTGGTATAGCTACCTGGTATCACCACCGAACGAGCTGGAACAATACCTTTCATTTCAATTGGGTATTCACCGGTTACATCAATAATTTTTGTAGAAGCCGTTAAGCATACATTAGCACCTAGCACCGCTTCGGTTTCAACTCGAACACCTTCAACAACAATGCAACGAGAACCAATAAAGGCTCCATCTTCGATTATTACTGGTGCTGCTTGTAAAGGTTCTAAAACACCGCCAATCCCAACGCCACCGCTTAGATGAACATTTTTACCAATTTGCGCACAACTACCTACAGTAGCCCATGTATCCACCATAGTTCCTTCATCTACATAAGCACCAATATTAACATAACTTGGCATTAAAATTACACCTTTAGAAATATAAGCACCATGTCTTGCTACAGCATTAGGCACAATTCGAATACCTTTTTCAGCATAACCTCTTTTCAACGGAATTTTATCATGGTATTCAAAAATTCCCACTTCAAAAGTTTCCATTTTTTGAATTGGAAAATACATCACTACCGCTTTTTTAACCCATTCATTCACTTGCCATCCACCATTTATAGGTTCCGCAACACGTAACGATCCAGAATCAAGTAAATCTATAACTTCCCGAATCGCGGCTGTAGTTGTTGCATTTTGCAATAATGTTCGGTCGTTCCAAGCTTGTTCTATAAGGGTTTGTAATGTACTCATTCTAATGATTTTTAGCAAAGATATGTTTTTTAAAGAAAAGTTAAAAGTAAAAAACAAAAGTTAAATTGTGAAGTATTTTTAAGAGAGTCTAGATTATTTTGGGTTTAAGTTAAATATCCAAAAAAATCAGAGATGCAAGTATACTTAAATAAAAAGGCTCGAATTAATTCGAGCCTTTTAAAATAATTTATTTTAAACCTATTCTGGTTTGTTGTGTTCTTCTTCAATTCTTTTATGTTCTGCTTCTGAAATAGTATCACATAAAACTGGAGTTGCAATAAATAATGAAGAGTAAGTTCCAACAATAATACCAATCAACATGGCAAAGATAAATCCACGAATAGATTCTCCACCAAAAACAAACATAATTAATAATACCAAAATCATGGTTAAAGATGTATTTAACGTTCTTGACATTGTGCTATTAATAGATTGATTTACAATTTGATTAAAATTACCTTTAGCTCCTTTTCCACCTAAATATTCACGAACTCTATCAAATACAATTACAGTATCATTCATAGAATATCCAATAACTGTAAGGATTGCAGCAATAAAATGTTGGTCAATTTCCATTCCGAATGGAGCATATTTCCAAAAGATAGAATAGATACCCAGTACAAAAATAACATCATGTGCTACCGCAGCAATTGCACCTAAACTGTATTGCCATTTTCTGAAACTTATCATCAAATAAAGACATACAATTAGCATAGCTCCAAGTACTGCCCAATAAGCATTAGTTTTAATATCTTCTGCAACACTTGGACCAACTTTAGATGCTTGTAAAATTCCTAATTTTTTTCCTTCATAAGAATTTACAAATCTATCATAAGTCATATCAGCTCCAAAGTGTCTTTTTAAACCATTATATAGTTTTGTATTTACTTCTTTATCTGCTTCAATTCCATGCTCAGCAACTTTATATTTAGTTGTAATTTTCAACTGTGTTTTTTCTCCAAAAACTTTAGCTTCAACCGTACTTCCAAATTCTTTAGATAATTCTGCTTTTACCTCATCAGTTGGGATTTCTTTGTCAAATCGTACTTGAAAAGTTCTTCCTCCTAAGAAGTCAACACCATAATTAACAGAATTAGTAGATAATGAAATTATACTTACAATAACTACAACTCCAGAAATTGCATAAAACATTTTTTTGTATTTCAAGAAATCAACATTAAAATTGTTCAACCAATTTTTAGATATTGAAGTTACAAATGTTAATTTATTTCCTTTAGCAATACTTCTATCCAAAAGAATTCTTGTAATAAAAATAGATGTAAATAATGAAGTTGCTATACCAATTAACAATGTTGTTGCAAATCCTTGAATAGGACCAGTTCCAAACACTAATAACACAATACCAGTTAAAACGTGAGTTACGTTAGCATCAACAATAGAACGCATAGCACCTTTCCATCCAAAAGAGGTTTTAATCGAATCCTCAATAGTTTTACCTGTACGAAGCTCTTCTTTTGCTCGTTCATAGATGATTATATTTGCATCTACTGCAGTTCCCATTGTTAATACAATACCAGCAATACCAGGTAAAGTAAGTACAGCACCTAAACTTGCTAAAATTCCGAATAAGAACAATAAGTTAACTGCCAGCGCAATGTTAGCATAAACACCAGCTCTTCCATAATAGATTATCATCCAAAGGGATACTAACAATAAACCTAATAAAGAGGAATTTACTCCATTATCAATAGCTTCTTGTCCTAATGATGGTCCAACTACTTCTGATTGAATAATATCTGCAGATGCAGGTAATTTACCAGCTCTTAAAACGTTAGCTAAATCTTTTGTTTCAGCAATTTCAAATGAACCAGAAATTTGAGATCTTCCACCAGCAATTGCACCACTAGAAACACCTGGAGCTGAATAAACTATATCATCAAGAACAATGGCAATATTACTTTTCTGAGTATAGGCTTTTCCTGTAAGTTCTTCCCATACTTTTGCCCCTTTTCCGTTCATTTGCATAGAAACGGCTGGTTTACCTAATTGATCAAAATCGTCTTTTGCATCTGTAATAACGCCACCACTCATTGGAGCTATGTTATCTCTATTGCCCTTTAAGGCATATAAATCTGCAGTTTCAATTTCTTTTTTAGTTTTTTCGTCTTTTATAGTATTTGGTTTACCCCAAACAAATTTTGCATAATGCTGATTCGCTTGTAATAAAACTCTAATACTTGGTCTTCTCAAATATCCTCCAATAAGTGCAGTATCTTTAGTAGAGAAAACACCTAATACCGGTCCACCACCTTGTGAAATAATTTTTTCAACAATAGGTCCAAGATTATTTTTTGATCCAATGGAATCTTTTTTGTCTGTTAATAAAGCAGACAAAGAATCTTTAGCTGCTACTTTGGTTTCTTTAACTGAAACTTCTGATTTTTTCAAAGACTCATTTGCAGCAACTAGAAAGCTACTAATTTCTTCCGCTTTAAAAGTTTCCCAAAATTCCAATTGAGCTGTACTAGACAATAATTTTTTAATTCTGTCTACATCTTTAGCCCCTGGCAATTCTACAAGAATTCTTCCAGTTTCTCCTAATTTTTGAATATTAGGTTGAGTCACACCAAATTTATCAATACGTTTTCTAAGTACTTCGAATGCAGAAGCAACTGATTCTTCAACTTTTTTTCTGATAACTTTTTCAACATCTTTATCAGACATTTTAAAGGTAACCTCATCAGCCAAACCTTTATTTGCAAAAATTTCAGGAGAACCTAAATTTACAGTACCATTTGAATTGGCTTCAAAAGCATCGAAAAAAGCATCAATGTACGTTTGATTTCCTCTTAAATTGGTTGTGGCATCTGCCAAAGATTTATTGAAAACTGGGTTTTTAGAATTGTTTGACAATCCTTTCAAAATATCTTTAACTGAAATTTGAAGAATAACATTTATTCCTCCTTCAAGGTCAAGACCTTTATTGATTTTTTTGTCTTTTACTTCATTATAAGTAAAAAAGTCTAAAAACACCTTTTCTTTTCCGATAGAATCTAAATAGGTAATTTCTTTTTTTTCATTGCCATTTGCAAATGCTTTTGCCTTACTCTCAACGCTACTTGCTACAAATGTGAAAGAAAGTTGGTAAATACTTACCAATGCAAATAAAATTGCAAAAAATTTAACGAGTCCTCTATTCTGCATTATTACTAAAAATTAATTAATTTAATTGTATTTAATTGTTTATTTGTTAAAATAGTATGAATTCAACACACATTTACCGAAAAAGTAAAAAAATATTGTTTTTGCACATTTTTCAAACGAGCAAATATATAATTTAGATAAAGATTAACCAATTTATTTATTGATTAATCTTTAAAATAAATAAGATTTTGGTGTTTTCTATAAAACCGATTTTAAATCAGCATTCATATTTCGCACTGCATCAGCACTTTTAGCAAAAGCTGTTTTTTCTGTATCATTTAATTGAATATCCAGAATTTGTTCAATTCCATTTCTACCTATTATACATGGAACACCAATACAAATATCATTTTGTCCATATTCTCCTTCTAAAAGTACAGAACAAGCAATCATTTTCTTTTGATTATTCAAAATACTATCTACCAAATAGGCAACTGAAGCACCAGGTGCATACCAAGCTGAAGTTCCTAATAATCCTGTTAGAGTAGCTCCACCTACCATAGTATCGGCAGCAACTTTATCTAATTGTGCTTCAGAAAGAAATTCTGAAACTGGAATTCCATTATAAGAAGCCAAACGAGTCAAAGGAATCATTGTTGTGTCTCCATGTCCTCCGATTACCATTGCAGAAATATCGTTTGCAGGTTTATCTAAAGCTTTTGAAAGGTAATATCTAAAACGAGAACTGTCTAGTGCTCCTCCCATACCTATGATTCTATTTTTTGGCAAACATGTAGCTTTCAATGTCAAATAAGTCATAGTATCCATAGGATTAGATACTACTACTATAATAGCATTTGGAGAATGCGCTAATACATTATCAGCTACTGATTTTACAATTCCAGCATTAATACCGATTAATTCTTCACGTGTCATTCCTGGTTTTCTAGGGATTCCAGAAGTTATAACAACAACATCACTATTGGCTGTTTTTGAATAATCATTTGTAACTCCAGAAAGCTGAGTATTAAAACCTGTATTAGTGGCACATTGCATGATATCCATAGCTTTACCTTCTGCAAAACCTTCTTTGATATCTAATAAAACCACTTCACTTGCAATTCCTCTATACGAAATTGCATCTGCACATGATGCCCCTACATTTCCTGCACCAACTATTGTAACTTTCATAATTTTTATATTTGTTTGTTT
>CAIRNC010000496.1 GCA_903879875.1 uncultured Bacteroidota bacterium | reverse complement strand
GGCAGAAAAACTAGAAAAAAAATTTGCCCTGTACCAAGAGAATGACCAGTTTTGTTTGGAGCATACCGGCCAATTTATCAGTGAAAAGCTTTCGGCTACCAATATTAAATTTCGTTTGGAATATCGCGTCAAAACAATTTATTCAACTTATAAAATAATTAAGAATGAAAAACCTGACATTATTCATGCTCATAGTGCAAAAGCAGGAATAGTAGCTAGATTTATAGGTAGGTTTTTTAAAATTAAAATTTTTTAAAATTAAAATTTTATTTACTCCTCAGGCATATTCATATTTGAGTGAAAAAAAAGGAATAAAAAGAACAATCTTTTTGTATATTGAAAAAATTTTTGCAAACTCAAATAGTATTTTACTTGCGTCATCAAATTCTGAAAAAGATAGGGGTATTAATGAAGTTAATTATTTAAAAGAAAAAGTTATTGTTTTTAATAATTGTATAAATCCAATTACCAAAATTGAACCTTTATCAATTCCAAAAACATGGCCTGATAAATATATTTGTACTGTGGGGAGACCTTCCTACCAAAAAAATATTGAAGCAATGATTGATGTCATTTATGAAATAAAAAAAACACAAACGATACATCTTGTTTTAGTTGGTGTAGGATATTATTCGCCTGATTTAGAAAATGTAAAGAATAAAATCAAGACACTTAAATTAGAAGATGAAATCACGCTTTTAAATTGGACTTCCAGAGAAGATGTACTTCATATAATTAGTAAATCGCAGTTGTATATTTCTACTGCTAGGTATGAAGGGTTACCCTATTCTGTGATTGAAAGTTTAGCGCTTTCCAAACCATGTGTTGTTTCAGATTGTGATGGTAATAGGGATTTGATAATAGATGGTAATAACGGGTTTGTTATAAAAAACAATAACTCAATTTTGTTTTCTGAAAAAATAATTAATTTATTAAATGACAGTAATTTACTTGAAACTTTTTCCGAAAATGCGTTTCAATCATTTAATGAAAACTATAACATAAATTTAAACATAAGTGGACTGGAAGACATTTATTTGAAATACGCTAAAAATTAAATTAAATAAATAAATGCTAGATAAAATAAAGAATCAAATACAAAAAGAAAAATTTCACCCTAGTTTAATAGGTTTTTTTATCAATCATAATTTTCTTATTAGAAAAGCGATAAAAAAAGCAATTTCTAAAAAAGCATCTTTACTTCAAGGATCTCTTTTAGATTTTGGTTGTGGATCTAAACCATACAGAAAAGTATTTGTAAATTGTAATGAATATATTGGAGTGGATTATAAAATTGAAGGAAGGGAAGAGTATCAAAAAGAAGTTGATGTGTTCTATGATGGTAAAAAAATACCATTTAGCGACAACCATTTTGATTCCATACTATGTACAGAAGTTTTAGAGCACGTTTTTAATATTGAAGAATTGTTATTAGAATTTAATAGAGTTTTGAAGCCTCATGGTAGAGCAATAATAACAACTCCATTTATGTGGGAAGAACACGAGATGCCTTATGATTTTGCTAGGTATACTACTCCTGCATTAAAATATTTATATTCAAAAAATAGTTTTAGAATAATTGAAAATTATAAAACGGGTAATTACATTGAAGTTATAATGCAATTTAATATAAATTATATTAAAAATATTCTGCCAAAAAATAAATTTATCAAGCACTTAATTTTACTACCATTTGTTGTGTTTTTCAATTTTTTAGGATTGATACTAAGTTTTATTTTGCCAAATGAACAAACTGCCTATTTTAATAATGTTTTTGTTTTGGAAAAAGTATAGATGAAGGGTTTACAAAAACCCTTTACGAAAACGATATAATTCACGAAAATAGTATGCGAGCATAGTAATTAATTAAAAATATTATTATAATTTTGTACCACATTTTTTATGAAATATATAATTCAATACTTATGAAATCGCCACTAACAATAAGTTTGCGCAAGCAAACACCAATTTATAAAAAGGCGATACCATATAGGACCACTAACAAATAAATTTTACATATATGAAAATATTAGTTTGCATCAGTCACGTTCCTGATACTACTTCAAAAATTAATTTCACAAATTCCGACAGTGAATTTGATACCAACGGCGTTCAATTTGTAATCAATCCTAACGACGAGTTTGGTTTGACAAGAGCAATATGGTTTCAAGAACAGCAAGGGGCAAATGTTACCGTAGTAAATGTTGGAGGGCCAGAAACGGAACCAACTTTAAGAAAAGCATTAGCAATAGGGGCTAACGAAGCTATAAGAGTAAATGCATCACCAACAGATGGTTTTTTTGTAGCCAAACAACTGGCCGAAGTAATCAAAGCCGGAGGTTATGATTTGGTAATTGCAGGAAAAGAATCTTTAGATTACAATGGAGGAATGGTTCCAGGTATGCTTGCGGGGCTTTTAGGGTACAATTTTGTAAATTCTTGTATAGAATTAACCGTTGAAGGAACCGCGGTTAAAGCGTCTAGAGAAATTGATGGAGGAAAAGAAATAGTTGCTACAGCATTACCATTAATCATCGGTTGTCAAAAAGGAGTGGTGGAAGAAAAAGACTTGCGAATTCCAAACATGAGAGGGATTATGACTGCTAGAACAAAAGCATTAACAGTTTTAGAACCTGTAAGTACTTCATCAGAAACCAAATCGGTTAAATTTGAAAAACCAGCACCAAAATCAGCAGTTAAGCTTATTAATGCTGACAATTTAGACGAATTAATTAATTTGTTACACAACGAAGCAAAAGTAATCTAAAATTAAATTATAATTTTTAAATGTAAATTCTCGATTACATTTAAAATTCATAATTCAACATTTAAAATAATAGAAAACATGTCTATATTAATATACGCAGAATCAACAGACGGAAAATTCAAAAAAGTAGCCTTTGAATTGGCAACTTATGCAAAAAAAGTAGCTACAACATTAGGCACATCAGTAACTGCAGTGACTGTAAATGCTGGCGATGTTTCTGAATTGTCAAAATACGGAGTAGATAAAATTTTAAAAGTAACCAACGATAAATTAGCGGGTTTTACAGCTAAAGCTTATGCAGAAGTTATCAAACAAGCTGCTCAAAAAGAAAATGCGAAATTAGTTTTACTGTCATCAACAACCGATAGTTTGTATTTAGCACCTTTAGTAGCCATTGCATTAGATGCAGGATTTGTGTCTAATGTAGTGGGATTGCCCGTTAGTACATCGCCATTTCAAGTAAAACGAACGGCTTTTTCAAACAAAGCTTTTAATATTACTGAAATGACAACTGAAGTAAAAGTTTTAAGTTTGTCAAAAAACTCTTACGGAATATTTGAGGAAGCTTCAACGCCAACACAAGAAGATTTTAACCCAACGATTAGCGATGCTGATTTTGGTGTAAAAGTTACCGCGGTTGAAAAAGCTTCAGGAAAAGTGACCATTGCCGATGCCGACATTGTTGTGTCCGCTGGACGTGGAATGAAAGGACCTGAAAATTGGGGAATGATTGAAGATCTTGCAGCAGTACTCGGAGCCGCAACAGCTTGTTCTAAACCTGTTTCAGACCTAGGATGGCGTCCTCATGGAGAACACGTAGGACAAACAGGGAAACCGGTTGCAGCCAACTTATATATTGCCGTTGGAATTTCAGGAGCTATTCAGCACATTGCAGGAATAAATTCTTCAAAAGTGAAAGTGGTAATTAATACAGACCCAGAAGCGCCTTTCTTTAAAGTTGCCGATTACGGAATCGTTGGCGATGCTTTTGAAATTGTACCGCAGTTAACTCAGAAATTAGCAGCTTTTAAAGCGCAAAATTCATAAAGATTCAATCTTAACAATACAATGAGCTATTTTATTAAATTAAAGTAGCTCATTTTTTTTGTTTTGGGTTTTAAGAAGCGAAAAGATTTTGTTTCTTTGCAATAGGAGAATCAACCTATTTTGTATTTGAATAAAACCAATTAATTTTTGGTGTTAAAACCAAAACAACCCAAAGTAATAATGAGCTTAGTTAAATTATCAATAACAGGAATTTCATACAGTCAGACACAAAATGGAGCGTATGCTTTGATTTTAAATGAAGTAGATGGAGACAAAAAATTGCCTATAGTTATTGGTGCATTTGAAGCACAATCTATTGCTATTGCAATGGAAAAAGAAATCAAACCACCACGTCCTTTAACCCATGATTTATTCAAGAATTTTGCCGACAGGTTTGATATTATTGTTAAGCAAGTAATCATTCATAAATTAGTAGATGGTGTTTTTTACTCTAGCATCATTTGTGAAAGAGACAAGATTGAAGAAATAATTGATGCCCGAACTTCCGATGCTATTGCACTTGCACTTCGATTTGCAGCACCTATTTTCACCTACAAAAATATTCTTGACAAAGCTGGGGTTTATTTAAAAGCAAACCCTTTAGAAGCAGATAAAGATGCGCAAGAACTTGAAGATATCTTTTCAAATCCAGAAACATTTAATGCGCCATCCGAAGCCGATGCTACTGTTGGATTGTATGCCAAACATAGCCTATCAGAATTAAATACACTTTTAGAAAGTGCCGTTCAAGCGGAGGATTATGAAAAAGCCGCTAAAATTAGAGACGAAATTTCAAAGAGATAAATTTTGCGGAAGTTTTAAATTTCAAGTAAAAAGACGATCATCATGAAACAATACCACGATTTAGTTAACCACGTTTTAACAAATGGTACACAAAAAGGAGACCGAACCGGAACAGGTACAAAAAGTGTGTTCGGCTACCAAATGCGATTTGATTTAGCTGAGGGTTTTCCAATGGTTACTACAAAAAAATTACATTTAAAATCTATCATATATGAATTGCTTTGGTTTTTGAAAGGCGAAACAAACATTGCCTATTTAAAAGAAAATGGCGTTAAAATTTGGGATGATTGGGCGGATGATAATGGTGATTTAGGTCCCGTTTACGGAAGACAATGGCGCAATTGGAATAACGAAGAAATTGATCAAATAACAGAACTCATAGACACACTTAAAGTCAATCCAAATAGTAGAAGAATGTTGGTTTCTGCTTGGAATCCTTCTGTTTTACCAGATACTACTCAATCGTTTGCCGAAAATGTGGCGAATGGAAAAGTGGCTTTGCCACCATGTCATGCTTTTTTTCAGTTTTATGTTGCAGATGGAAAATTGTCTTGCCAATTGTACCAACGAAGTGCTGACATCTTTTTGGGTGTGCCTTTTAATATTGCATCCTATGCGCTATTAACGATGATGATTGCACAAGTTTGTAATTTGGAAATGGGGGAATTTATACACACTTTTGGTGATGCTCATATTTATAACAACCATTTTGAACAATTGGAATTGCAACTTTCACGGGAGCCTAAACCGTTGCCGAAAATGATTTTAAATCCTGAAGTTAAAAACATTTTTGACTTTTCGTTCGAAGATTTTACATTAGAAGGATATGATCCTCATGCACATATTAAAGGAGCAGTTGCAGTATAAAAAAAAAGATTCCATACGGAAT
>CAIRNC010000495.1 GCA_903879875.1 uncultured Bacteroidota bacterium | reverse complement strand
TATCATTTATTTCTTTATTTGGCTTGCCCACAAGTATTCCATCGTAAATAAATTCCATCTTGAATCTTTCTAGGATTACAATTTTGCCATTTGCTAATTTAATTTCTCTGTAGTTCATTTTATACTTGTTATTTTAAATTCGCCACCAAACCAGCAATGACATCAACAGTCATTGCCAGCCCAATAGCTTTAAGCTTATTCGTTTTTGAAACACTTGGAACGTCTGAAACGTATCCGTCAGGAATGGTCATAAGCCTTTCACATTCTAAAACACTAGGTAGTCTATAACAACCATTAGGGAAATCATACTCCCCAAAGCCTGACCTAGATTTTCCCGTATAACCTGAATCTTTAAGTAGTATAGGATATTGTAATAACTTGTCAAGGTCTAATTGATTGGCAAATCCTTCATCTTGAAAAATGATATTTCCGATATTCATCTTATAATATCGAAAGATACCATTAGTTAAAGTGACGTTAGAACCCAACAAAACATTTGCTTTCTCTTTATCTACAAATCCATTAACCAATATGTCTCGGTATCTGATTTGTTTAGGTTCAGGAACTCCAATATTAGGAATATTAGACCAATATAAACGTCTTCTGTTTGCAGGTGATACATCAGCAGAATTAATCATAACAAGTTTGGTATCATCGAAAATAGAAGTAAGTTCTTTGGTTATTTCATCTTTGTCTTTTTTGTTCATACTCCAAACGTTTTCCATCAGGAAGTATATCTTTTTACTTAATGGAGCGAATAGGTATATGTCTTTAAGAATTCTTAACGCTTCATAGAACAGTTTAGATTCATTCCCTTCAAGTCCATTACGGTCCTTAGAATTCACACTTGAAAGCTGTGTGCAAGGTGAACCGAAAATGATAAGGTCAATTTCTTCTCGAAGTTCTATTCCGTCAATCTTGCAAACATCACCCAATTGGATATGGTTTGTAGCACCTGAATAATGATGGTTTTGAATTGCTAGAGTATGAGGGCATATTTCGCTACTATAGTATTTATTGATTTTTATTCCAGCTTTTTCTAATGCTAATTTGGCACATGAGATGCCATCGAATAATGAAAGAACATTTATTCCTTCTTGGTTGATTTGGGTTGTTGTTGACATGATATTTATCTCTTTTTAGATAAATATTCACCCATGTCAAAAAAGACATTTTTTGCAGTGGGGAAATGCAAACTATTTTCAACAACTCAATATTAACGGGGGTTAACGCATGAAAAAAAATTAAAATATTTTAATAAAAGCTGGCGTGGGTCATATTTTCCTTGTACACTCGTGGTGTACAATTAAACAATTGAAAATATGGACACTACATCACAAACAATGGCAATAGCAGAAACAATACTAGAACAAATCCAATATGGTGACCGATATGCACTTTGGGCTTGGGGAGCAACAAATTTTGTTGCACTTCAAGAATCAAAAGAATTTCAAGGAGGATTAGAATTCCAAGTAAATGGACTTACTCATAAAGGTTGGGTAAAAGTATGTTTACGATGGGTTGATGATTATACAATTGTATTTATCAATCAAAATCGTGAAGTAGTTAAAACAATAGAAGGAATCTATTGTGATATGTTGGTTCCTGCGATTGATTGGATAGAAGGGAAGTAAATTACCTTTTTTGATTTGTTCGCCTTAGGATTAGACCATAGTTCTTTTCCAAAGCGGAAGTCAGTAACAACAACCCAACAAAACCGATACTAATGTTTTAAAACAATTCGGACTCTAAAACTAAAGCAAAATATAACCTAAATACCAATATTATGAAATACTATTTTTATTCTCGCACATCAACTGTCCTTCAAAATTCTGCTAGACAAATTGAATCGTTTAAATCACACGAAGGATTTGACCCAACAAGATTATTTCTTGAACGGATTCAAGGTAATGTTCCATTTATGGAAAGACCAGAAGCAGTTAAAATGTTTGATGATATAACTAATCAAACAGAAAGATGTACAGTAGTTGTAGATTCGACTGACAGATTAGGCAGAAATTTATTAGATATATTAAATACTATATCAGTTTTCAAAATGAATCATATCAACTTAAAATCGCTAAAAGAAGGGTTTTCTACTTTTTTGGATAACGGTGAAGAAAACCCAATGGCAAATCTGGTCATATCAGTAATGGGTAGCATAGGTGAAATGTCACGGAATCAAATCAAAACTCGTTCTATGGAAGGGATTCGCATTGCACAAGCACTTGGGAAATTCTCTGGCAGAAAAACTGGTGCTGTTCAAAGTGATGAAAAACTATTGGAACGCCACCAAGCGATTCAAAAGAAACTACAGAAAGGATTAACTATTCGGGAGATTACAGAAATTACAGGAGCTAGTTCAGCTACTATA
>CAIRNC010000494.1 GCA_903879875.1 uncultured Bacteroidota bacterium | reverse complement strand
TGATTTTGTAATTTACAGCCAACGAAAAAACATCGATATCAAAGACAATTTTGATTTGGTATTGAAACTCCTGCTTTCGTCTAGTGTTTGGTTTTTGAAATACCTCAAACAAGTCAACCAAAAAATAAAATTGGCGGAAGACAATCTAGAGAAATCCATAAAAAACGAAGAACTACAAGCCTTACTTCAAATAGAAAAGTGTTTGGTGTTTTTTATCACATCGCTCAAAGGGAACGATATTTTATTGCACCGCATCAAAAACATCAAAAATCAAAAAGACAATTACGATTCCGATTTGCTCGAAGATGTAGAAATTGAGTTGCGCCAAGCCCAAGAAACCACCAATATTTACAGCGACATCCTCTCGGGAATGATGGACGCTTATGCCTCGGTGATTTCCAACAACATGAACAACATCATGAAGCAAATGACATCCATATCCATTCTATTGATGATTCCTACTGTAATCGCCAGTTTGTATGGAATGAATGTGCCGAATTCGCTACAAGCAAACCCATTCGGTTTTTGGATAGTCGTTTCGTTATCCATTTTACTATCCATTTTCGGTGTGTTTTTATTCAAACGAAAACGCTGGTTTTAGGAAATTAATTTTTTCTTATTTCAAATAAAAAAATAGTAAAAAATAATTGTGTAATTGAAAAGTTTATATAACTTTGCAATTCAAAGTACTTTAACATGGAATCAAAACACCAAGAAGATTTATCACATATACGTTCCATGATGGAGCGTTCTTCAAGATTTATATCATTAAGCGGACTCTCTGGAATTTTCGCAGGAACTTTTGCAATCATCGGTGGATTGCGTGCCTACCAATTGTTGGGTGCTAATGGGATTGACTATGTGGATGGTAATTCTAACCGTCAAAATGAAAATGTAGTTAATGAATTATTTTTCACTGCTTGTGTTGTTTTAATTTTGGCATTAACCTCTGGAATATATTTTACTTTACGAAAAAGCAGAAAATACAATTTACCTATTTGGACTACTGCTACCAAAAAAATGCTTTTAAATTTATCAATTCCACTTATCGTTGGTGGCGTTTTTTGTATTGCACTTATAGTTTATAAAATTTATTTTTTAATAGCTCCAGCCTCTTTACTGTTTTATGGTTTAGCATTGATAAACGCAGAGCAATATACTTTTTCAGATGTGAAATATTTAGGTATTAGCGAAATTGTATTAGGATGTATTGCACTTTTCCTTCTTGGATATGGTTTGATTTTTTGGCTAATAGGTTTCGGTGTTTTACATATTTTGTACGGTTTGATTATGTACAAAAAATACAAATAATCATCTAATGGGAATAATTGACAAACTAAATAAGGACTTTGAAAGCCGAGTTAGATTAGGTATTATGTCTATTCTGTTAGTAAACGATTGGATCGATTTCACAGAAATGAAATCTTTAATGGACATAACCGATGGCAATTTAGCCAGTCATTCTTCTGCGCTTGAAAAATCGGAATATATAGAAGTTAAAAAAGAATTTGTAGGTAAAAAACCGAAAACATCCTACAGAGTTACTAATAAAGGAAGAATTGCATTTAATGAACATATAAATTATCTTGAAAAATTATTAAAACGGAACAATTAAAATTTTTTTACTAATCAACTTTGAAATTCAAAGAACTTTTAAAACTTAAAATCATGAAAAAACACCATTTAATTTTTGTTTGCAGTACTATTTTTACTCTATTATTTTACAATGAGTCTATTGGGATAAATCTTTCCATTTTTGGGTTGCTACTTACGGGATTGATTGTCTATTTATACAAAGACCAGTTTGTAGATAAATCATATTATTTTCTTACGCTTACTTCGGTACTTTCTTGTGTAGCTTTTGCTTGGTATGGCGATTTTGTATCCTTTTGCGCTTTGTTATTTTCATTAATTTTCTTGCAATTTAAAACGCAAAACCCCAATCTAAAACCAATTTTAAGTCTGCCAATTGCTTTTATAAATTCCATTACATCTTTAGGCAGATTTTTTATGTTTGCGACTTGGCTTCCAGAAAAGAAAGTTGACAATCAGTTTACCAAAAAAATGATTGCCTACTTTGCCATTCCCTTATTTTTTATTTTAATTTTTTATTCGGTATACGCTTTTGGAAGCGAACATTTTTCAAACATTTTCACCAATTATTATTTAGATATTGATGTTGTAGAAATTCTACTTATCGGTAGTTTAGGACTGTATATTTCATTTTCGTTTTGGAATTATTGGGTGGCTGATTATTTTATTTTAATCAATCCTAAATTGGATAATGAGTTTAGCAAGGAAAACGAAAATACGCATGCTCCCACGTTTTCATTTTTAGATATAGATTTTGAGCGTAAGAGTGGCGAAATATCTATGATTTTGCTAAATGTATTGTTGTTAACTTTCATAGTAACCTATAATTACGAACAGTTTTTTCAAAAATGTGAAATTGATAAATTAAGTGCTGCTACTCATGAACGAGTGAATGCTGTAATATTTTCAATAATTCTTGCTGTTGGAGTAATTCAGTTTTATTTTAAAAATGGATTTAATTTTGATTCAAAAGCAAAAAACTTAAAAATTCTGAGCAAAATTTGGATTGTTTTAAATGGTTTGTTGATAGTAAGCACAATCATAAAAAATTCAGAATATGTTTATAATTGTGGATTAACCTATAAAAGATTAGGGGTTTATGCTTTTTTGATTTTAGCATTAATGGGACTTTATTATACTTTTCAAAAAGTTCAAAATCAAAAAACAAATGCTTATTTGGCGAATAAAATGCTTTGGTATTTTTACGGAACAATTCTAGTGTGCAGTTATGTAAATTGGGGCAACTTGATAACAAACTATAATATTTATGTAGGAAAAGGAATTGAGTCTGTTTATTTGAAAAGTTTAAACTATAACGACGAAAGTTATCTTGAATATTTTTCAACAAAGCCCAACGAAAATATTCCAACAATACCAGCTGTTGTGGATTACAATTATAATTATAAAAGTTCAAAAATTGTTAGAGAACAAAATAGAAGCTTTTTGTCTAAAGCTTTGTATTATGAGTTTGTAGAAAATAAGTAATTAAAGATGCTGAAACGTATAAAGCTTATCAAAGTAAGAAGTTAAGAGACTCATATTTAATTCAATATGTATTTACAAGGTTTTATAATTAAGCCGTTTTCCAAGAAAAAAGGAGATTATTTTTCAATAATCTCCTTTTTTCTTATATCTCGGGTCGTCTCTTTTAATGAATTCGGTGCTCCGTTTTATAGGTTCCTTTTTGGGCAAACTCCCTTCTTCGGTTTTGATTGAAGGAGCAATAAGTTGGTTGAGTTCCTTTATTTCCGCATCGGTCAAATCACGAAATCGTCCAAGAGGAATATCCAGCGAAATATTGATAATTCGAATGCGTTTCAAAGCCGTAACTTCATACCCTAAATATTCACACATTCTGCGGATTTGGCGATTCAATCCTTGTGTTAATATAATTTTGAAATTGTATTTGCTAATTTGTTCTACTTTACATTTTCGAGTAATGGTGTCTAAAATAGGGATACCATTGCCCATACGTTCAATAAATCGGTCGGTTATGGGTTTGTTTACCGTTACGGTGTATTCTTTTTCGTGGTTGTTTCGAGCACGAAGAATTTTATTGACAATATCACCGTCATTGGTCATAAAAATCAAGCCTTCACTGGCTTTGTCCAATCGACCAATAGGGAAAATCCGTTTGGGATAATTGATGTAATCTACAATATTGTCCCGAACATCGAGGTTGGTGGTGCACTCTATGCCAACCGGTTTGTTGAAAGCGAGATAGACCAATTTATCCGTATTATCTCTAATTAATTTGCCGTCAACGCGCACTTCGTCGTCTGGAGCTACTTTGGTACCAAGTTCAGGAACAACTCCGTTTATAGTTACGCGGCCCTCTTCTATAAGTTTGTCAGCTTCACGACGCGAACAATAGCCTGTTTCGCCAATGAATTTGTTGAGACGTTTTAGATTTTCTTCCATGCCGCAAAGTTAAATAGAAAAAGGATTGAAACGAACAATTTTTTTGTTTATGTAGTTGGATTCTCCATTAAAAAACGGATAATTTTGGCATATAAATCAGCATCGTGCATGCTGTGTCCAAGTCCTTGGGTTGCAATAAAAGTGCTATTTTTCCAAGAACTTGCTATTTTTTTTCCTTCTTCAAATAGTACGATGGTATCATCTACATCGTGTGCAATTAAAGCAGGAATTGCTATGTTTTCGGCAAATAATTTCCCTGAAAAATCGGCTAATTTAAAGTTAAAATTTGTTATAAAATAGTTTTCTAATAACAACTCCATTTTTGAATTTAAACTTAATAATTTCAGATAATTAGAGATTAGAATTTTCATGTCTGAAGGAGCTCCTAACAAAACTATTTTGTTGAGGTTTTCGTTTTGGAATCGGTGTTGAAAATAGATACAAGCCGCGCCACCAATAGAATGTCCGATTAAAGTTTCGGGTTTAAATTTTCGAACTGCCACTTCAATACAAGCGGTGTAAAGGGGCACATTAAATTCTTTTCCACTGGTTAATCCATGAGCTGGAGCATCAAGAGCAACAATTGTTTTACCTGTTTTTTTGAGATAGGGTAATAATTTTTCCCATCGTGACGCATTGCTTTCCCATCCATGAACCAGAAGTATAATTTGATAGTTTCCTTTCCAAGTATAAGTTTGAAATTCGAGCGATTGATACGTTAATGTTTCTTTATCGGCTTCTTGTAAAAGTTCAGGAAGTGCATCCAATTTCAGTTTACCCGCTCTTGGTTCACTAAACAATTGATAAGCCAATTGTGTTGCTTTTTTGGGATGGAAAAACGAAAGTAAATTAATATAGCAACCAATCGATTTGGTCAGTATGAAGTATTTTATTTTTTTCATAAAAAAAAACCCCGATTACTCGGGGCTTACTATTTTTTAGAATTTAGAAAATAATTTTTCCATTTTTTCTTTTTCCTCTTCGGCTAAAACCGTATCAACTAAAATTCGTCCTGAATGTTCGTCGGTAATAATTTTTTTTCTAGCAGCAATCTCCACTTGAGTTTGTGGTGGAATAGTGAAAAAAGATCCAGCCGAAGCCCCTCTTTCGATAGAAACAACTGCCAAACCGTTACGAACACTATTTCTAATTCTGTCGTAAGCAGCAAGTAAACGTACTTCAATCAAACCTCTGTATTCGGCTGATTTTTCTGTTAAAAAAGCTTCTTCTTTAGAAGTTTCAGCCATTATTGCATCCAATTCCGATTTTTTGTGACCCAAATGTGTTTGCTTTTGCTCTAATTTTTCGGTAGATTGTTCAACGATTTGTTTTTTGTATTCAATAGAAGCTCTCATTTCTTTGATTTGCTTTTCGGCCAATTGAATTTCTAATTCTTGAAATTCCACTTCTTTAGTCAAAGAGTTAAATTCTCTATTGTTTCTAACGCTATCTTGTTGTTTTGTGTATTTTTTAATTGATTCTTTGTGCTCATCGATGGCGTTTTTCTTATCTTTGATTTGCACTTCAATAACTTCTAAATCGGCTTTCAATTTTTCTGAACGCGATTTTAAACCTGCTACTTCGTCTTCTAAATCATCCACTTCTAAAGGAAGTTCTCCTCTAACATTTCTGATTTCGTCAATTCTTGTGTCAATTAATTGTAAATCGTAGATTGCTCTTAACTTGTCTTCAACACTCAATTCTTTTGTAGTCGCCATATTTTATAAGTACTTAACGGGATTTGTATTTTCTTTTGATAAAATGAATGCAAAATTAGGCATTTTTTTCGTAAGATAATCAAGAATATAATTTTTTGTGTAACGTTCACTTTCAAAATGGCCAACATCAGCTAAAAGCAGTTGATTTTCAGCTTCATAAAACTGATGGTATTTTAAATCGGCGGTTAAAAAGGCATCCGCACCCGCACGAATTGCCTCTTTGATGGCAAAGCTACCCGAGCCACCAAGAACGGCAACTTTTTGAATTTTTTTATTTAAAAACACAGTATGTCGAATTCCATCGGCTTGGATTTTGTCTTTCACAAAAAGTAAAAAATCTTTTTCATCCATAGGTTTTTCAAGTGTTCCGATCATGCCAAGTCCAATATTTTGATGCGAATTTTGCAAATCATAAATTTCATATGCCACTTCTTCATAAATATGATTAGAGAAAAGTGCTTTTAGAATGCTACTTTCAAAGTGTTTTTCAAAAGTAACTTCTATTTTAATTTCATTGGTTTGGGTCAATTCCAATTGGTTTCCAATTGTAGGATTACTGTTTTCATTGCCTTTATACGTACTGAACCCTTCGGAATTAAAACTGCAATCTTCATAGTTTCCGATTTTGCCTGCCCCAGCTTTAAACATGGCATTTCTAACTTTCTCCGCATTTTCAGGGACAGTGTAGGTTACTAATTTTTTAATAAAATTTTGTTTTGGAATCAATATTTTAGTGTCGGTTAAACCTAAAATCGAACAAAATATTTTATTCACGCCCTCTTGATGGTTGTCTAAAGCAGTATGAACGGCAAAAATAGCAATATCGTTTTTAATGGCTTTTATTACAGCACGTTCCACATAATTTTTTCCTGTTATTTTTTTTAATCCAGAAAACAATATTGGATGAAAACAAACCACTAAATTGCAATTTTCTCTTACAGCTTCGTCAATGACATTTTCTAAAGCATCGTGGCAAATTAAAACTCCAGTTGCTTCCGTTTCTTGATTTCCAACCAGTAAGCCAACATTGTCAAAATCTTCGGCATAGCTCAAAGGAGCCATTTCTTCGAGAACAGCAATAATTTGATTGATTTTCATTTTTATCCCTTTTTGAATTTAAGAACAAAAGTAATTAAAATTTAGCCGACGAAAGTATTTGGTTTTTAATGTAAATTATAATTGCTCTATTTTTGTATATTTGTAACTCAAAATTATTTGTTATGACCCTATTGACTATCAAAATTGACGAGCGTACCAAAGAAGGAAAAGCTTTTATGGCATTTGCAAAAGCTTTTTTTAAAGAAGGTAGTGGTGTTGAAATTATTAGTATAGAAAAAAATGCTACTTCACTTAATAACAAAATTTCAGTTGATTAAATTATAAGTTTGAAATAGTGTTTTCAACAATGGGTCATTATTCTGATAAATAACATGAAAATTTTACGCAAACTCCTTTTTCCATTTGCAGTCTTATATGGTTTAATAACTTCTATACGTAATTTCCTTTTTGATAAAGGCGTATTGAAATCCTATTCTTTTGATTTACCTATTATTGCCGTTGGAAATTTGAGTGTTGGAGGTACTGGAAAAACCCCACAAATTGAATATTTAATTCGTTTGCTTTCTCAAGAATATAACGTTGCCACTTTAAGTCGTGGTTATAAACGTCAATCGAAGGGATTTATTTTGGCTAATAAAAGCAGCAATGCAACGCTTATTGGTGACGAACCTTTTCAATATTTTTTAAAATTCCCTAAAATTCAAGTGGCTGTTGATGCCGATAGAAAAAACGGAATTGAACAACTACTTTCACAACCCAAATCACCCGAAGTAATTCTCTTAGACGATGCTTTTCAGCACCGAAAAGTAAAAGCTGGATTTTATATTTTGCTCACCACTTTTGATGATTTGTATGCCGATGATTTTATATTGCCAACAGGAAATCTTCGCGAAAGTAGGAGTGGAGCGAGTAGGGCTCAAATAGTTATTGTTACTAAATGTCCTAAAAGTCTATCTTTAGAGGAGCAAAATAAAATAAAATTAAAACTCCATCTCGCTGAAAACCAACAATTTTTTTTTAGTTATATCCAGTATGATGATTTTATTTATTCAGAAGATAAAACCATTCGTGTTGCAGATTTAGCGAATGTTGATAAATTACTTTTAGCTGGAATAGCAAAACCCAAATCCTTTTTTGCATATTTGCAAAACGAAAATGATGTAATTTTGACCTATCCAGACCATCATCATTTTTCTGAAAATGACATTCAAGAGATTATAAACAAAGCTAAAAATAAAATTATCATTACTACCGAAAAGGATTATGTTCGATTAAAAGGTAGTATTTCGTTAGCTCAGCTTTATTATTTACCGATAAAAAGTGAACTGCTTTCGGATGAGATGATTTTTAACAAAACAATTTTAAATTATGTGGGAACTAGTTCAAGAAACCGTTAGTTATATCAAAGAAAAAACCAATTTTTCTCCTGAATACGGAGTGATTCTGGGTTCAGGTTTGGGTGGTTTTACTGACGATATTACTATAGAACATACTTTGCCTTATAGCGAAATTCCAAATTTTCCAATTTCTACAGTTCAAGGACACAAAGGTGCGTTAGTATTTGGAACCATTGGCGATAAAAAAGTGGTTGCCATGCAAGGACGTTTTCATTTCTATGAAGGCTATGACATGAAGCAAGTTACTTTTCCGGTTCGTGTGATGAAATATTTGGGTGTTGAGAAATTAGTAGTTTCAAATGCATCAGGAGGTGTAAATCCAAATTATGAAGTTGGTTCAATAGTGATTATAAAAGACCATGTCAATATGATGCCAGAGCATCCTTTGCGTGGTAAAAATGACGAACGTTTTGGACCTCGTTTTTTGAATATGAGCGAACCCTATTCTAAAAAAATGATGGCAAAAGCTAATTCTTTGGCTCAAAGCCTAAATATTACGGTTCATGAAGGGATTTATTTGGGATTGCAAGGCCCTACATTTGAAACATTAGCCGAGTATAAAATGGTTAAAAATATTGGTGCAGACTGCGTAGGAATGTCAACCGTTCCTGAAGTTATTGTTGCGAGACACATGGATATGGAATGTTTTGGTCTATCTGTAATTACAGATATGGGCGATGAAGAAAATATTGAAGAAGTTAGCCACGACGAAGTTTTGAAAGCCGCAAAAAAGGCAGAACCTCATGTTAGAAATTTAATCAAAGAGTTGATTAAAAATTATTAGAAGGTTATATTTATAAAAAAAACTCGATTCAAATTCTGAATCGAGTTTTTTTTATGGGTAAAATTATGCATTCGTAGAAATGAGATGCACTGTTTTAATGCCTTTTAGATGCAGTTCAATATGACGGTTATGTGCTTTATTTTCAAATTCGCTAATGATTTCTAATATATCAAAATCAATAAAATTAGAACCTTCTCCATCAATAATTAAAACACTAAATTCAGGCACATCATCTAACGCTTTTCGGAGTTTTACCTTATTTAAAAAAGTTACGTTACTGTTTAATTTGATGATTTGTGTATCAATGCCTTGAAGACGAGAAGTGGTAATTTTGAAATCATCTTTAAAATTATTTAAAACAATATAATAGATCGAAATTAAAAGCCCAATACTCACTCCAATAAGCAAATCAGTTAACAAAATCACTACAATGGTTATTGCGAAAGGTATAAATTGTTTTCTGCCCAAACGCCACATGTTGAGGTATAATTTGGGTTTAGTTAAATTATAACCAGTAACCAAAAGTATAGATGCTAATGTAGCATACGGAATTTTATTAAGTAAAAATGGTACTAAAACTACCGCCAATAACAAAAAAAGTCCGTGAGTGAAAGAGGAAAGTTTCGTTCTTGCACCTGCATCAACATTAGCAGCTCCTCGAACCACCACTGCAGTTATCGGAATTGCACCTAAAAAGCCACAAGCCATATTACCAATTCCCTGAGCAATCAATTCTCTATTAACGGGTGTAATTCTATTGCGACGGTCTAATTTGTCAACTGCTTCAATACAAAGTAAGGTTTCTAATGTGGCTAAAAGCCCAATAATTACGCCGTCTTTCCATATTTCTGCTGAAGTGAAAAGTTGCGAAAAATCAGGAAATGAAATCGAAGCAAAAATGTTTGACGGAATGTTGACCAATTGTGTTGGACGTAAAGAAAAATTGGAAGCCACATTGGTAAATATTATATTGGTGATAATTCCAATGATTACAACGAGTAATGGTGCGGGAATTATTTTTAATTTTTTAGCAAATGGGAGTTGAAGTGCTAATAATACAAAAAGGGATACCGAAGAAATTAAAATAGCACCTCGTGTAATATGAAAATTAAACTGCTGAAAATTACCTAAAAAATGCTCCGAAGAAAACAATTGAATAAAACCACTTGTCCAAAAATCGGGTTGATTGTAGCCCAAAGCAAGTGGAATTTGTTTGGAAATTAGAATAATACCAATTGCGGCTAGCATTCCTTTTATGACGGATGAAGGAAAATAATTGGCAATAGCCCCCAATTTTAAAATACCTAGTAAAAGTTGAAAAAAACCTGCAATTATAACTGCTAATAAAAAAACTTTATAATCGCCAAGAGATATGATTGTAGCGGCAACCAAAGTGGATAAACCCGCTGCGGGACCCGAAACGGCAAGTTGCGAACCACTAATCAATGAAACTACAATTCCACCAATTATTCCTGATAAAAGCCCAGCATACAATGGTGCGCCAGAGGCCAATGCAATTCCTAGACACAGTGGAAGTGCTACAAGAAATACAGAAAGACCAGCAGGTAAATCGTGTTTAAGCCAAATTATTTTATAGTATCGGAGTGCTCTGTTCATGAATTTTAGCTACGGGCAAACTTTAAAGCATTTAAAAATCCGAACTATCAATAAGTTGAAAAAACACTTTTTTTGCACTTCAAATTTAATTAAAATTAGTGAAATAAAAAAATGAAATGCCACTTGAGTATTCAATTTGTCTCAATATGATGTATGCTTTGAAGTCGTTATAAACCGTTTTATTTTGAATATTAAATATAATAGAGTTTTGCTATATTTGTAAAACAGATTTAATATTTTATTAATTCTATAGCATTGCAACCAAAAAGTTAATTATTCGTTTATTTTTATAACAATAAAATGGCAGAAATT
>CAIRNC010000493.1 GCA_903879875.1 uncultured Bacteroidota bacterium | reverse complement strand
TATGTGTATCTACCGCAATAGTCGGTTGGCCAAAGGCGGTATTTAAAATAACGTTGGCGGTTTTTCTGCCGACGCCTGCCAGCGCTTCCAGTTCTGGGCGTGTCTGGGGGACCTGGCCGGCATGTCTGTCTAGCAGCTGTTTGCAAAGCGTGATGATATGCGCGGCTTTGCTGTTAAATAGCCCGATGGTCTTGATATAGTCTTTTAATCCGGCTTCACCCAGTGTCAAAATGTCACGGGCGGTATTGGCGACAGGAAATAACAGCGCAGTTGCTTTATTAACGCCTTTATCGGTTGCCTGAGCAGACAAAACCACGGCAATCAATAACTCGAAATTACTGCTATAGTTTAGTTCTGTAGTGGGATCAGGAATGGCTACTGCCAGGCGATCAAAAATTTCCAGTCGTTTTTGCTGATTCATGATGATGGTTGCTTTGGTGACTAATATAGTGCAGTGACAAGGGCAGTTAAAATGGCTACTTGCAGCATAGGTGATTGGATTGTTTTATGCAATTGCCATTAGGTTTGGTTTTTGAGACACTGGTAAGAGTGATAAGTCTATAGATAGTTATTGCCAAGGAGTGAAATTTGCTGATCAAGAAGTTATTTTTCGCTTAAAAACCACACCTCATAAAATAACTCCTTGTTTCTGCAATCGTACCATTTATAAAATACCATATCATTACCTCCGCCTTTAAAATCAGTTCTATATTTATCCCCGTCATCCTGCATTATACCCCTAACATCCGAATATGACATTCCTGTTTTAATCATTTTGTAATTTGTGTCAGTAACAGTAGTGTCGCACGTTTCATTCTTAAATGATTTCATTGCAAGTACTATTTTATTATCCCGAAACCAACAATCTACATAGTTGTCTTGGCTTTCACAAAAATACCATTTATAAAAAGCAGTTGAGGCATTTCCAGTCCCGTTAGTTCTATAATTATCGCCCGCCTTATTGAATAATGATGAAACATCTGCATAACTATATGATGAGTTTATTTTGTAAAATAATTCGCTTGGTGTTTTTAAATCACAATTCGGCTTCACTACTCTAATTAAAACTGTAAAATTTGAAAGGACTTTTACCTTTTCAGTGAATGGTAGTGCTGAAATGCTTGTTTTTAATGGCATTGCAGGGAAATTGAGAATCATATCTAAAAAATTATTCAAGTATGATATTTTAATGGCATAGCCAACATTTTGTAGTTCCTGTAAACCTGCGTTTGTAATTCCAATAAGATTTCCTGAAATGTCAAATAGTGGTCCACCACTATTACCGTGTTGAATTGGTGCGGAAATTTGATAAGTTTTATTGTCGTTTTGAATTCCTGTTTTAGAACTAATTATACCATCAGTTACTTTTACTTCTTCTCCTTGAATACCTGGTTTCGGGTATCCCATAGCAAATACTTTTTCGCCAACATTAATACCTTGCATTTTCATTGAATATGGTATTGCACCAAAATTTTTGAAAGCAGGGTCAACGATTTTAATAACTGCTAAATCATTTTCGGGGTCTGTTTTAATTACATTGGCTTTGTAGGTTTTTTTAATTCCATTCGTGAAAACATCAACAAAGAATTCAAGTCCGCTTTCTACAACGTGGTTATTTGTTGCAATATATCCGTCAGTTGATAAGACAATGCCGCTACCACTCCACATAGAAGTAGTTTGCGCTTTTACTTTAATAACAAAAAAGAAAAGTGAAAAAAGAATTAAATGTTTTGTTTTCATATTTCAACGAGGTTTATTTTAAATGCTTGGTAATTATTTGTTACTTTTTTTCCCTCTCTTTCAATACCTCTAAAGCCGCTTGACAAATTTCATAATTTTCATTTTCAATTGCTTCAATTGTTTCACAATATGTTTCGATGTCTTCTGTCGCCCATAGTCGCATTTCTTCCTTCATTTCTTCAATGGACATTGATGCCATAAAATTACGAAGTCTGGCTTTAAGTATATTCATAGATTCTAAATAATTTCTGAGTGTCTCGCTCATCTCTCCATCTTCTTTATTTTCTTCTTCGTTCATTGATATTGGTTTAAACTATTTCTATTCTTTAAGTTCAGTTCTTCTGCGTTATGTACGTCCTTTGGTTGCCGCTAACGTTTGAAAGATTTATGAAGTAAAAAAAAGGGGGGATTAAAAGCTCGTCTCTTTCGCCCCGCGACAAGCGTAATTAAATGCTTGAAACTTCATA
>CAIRNC010000492.1 GCA_903879875.1 uncultured Bacteroidota bacterium | reverse complement strand
CTTATGCTCGAATTCAATCCATAATTCGAAAAGCTGATTTTGATTTCAGTAAACCAACATCAATTGAAACGCTTCATGAAAAAGAAAAAGAACTTATCAAACAAATTGAACTATTTCCAGAAGTAATTCAAAATGCAGCACAAAATCACAGTCCGGCTTTGGTGGCCAATTACACTTATGATTTGGTAAAAGAATACAACTCGTTTTATCAAGCAGTGCCTATTTTAGGTGCAAATGATGAAAATGAGAAAATTTTCAGAGTACAATTATCTAAAAAAGTTGCCGATACACTAGCAGCTGCATTCAAATTGTTAGGTATTGATGTTCCTGAACGAATGTAAAAATTAGATAATTAGAAAATGTGTCAATTAGATAATTTATAAACTTTCTAAACTCATAAACCTTATAAACCTTTTAAACTCATAAACTTTCTAAACTCCTAAACCAAAAATTGAATAACAAATCCTATTTTTTTCAATCCTTCCTGATAATTCTTTTATCCTCCATTTTCTTTTTGGGAATAAAAGAAGTTTTGCCTAAAAAAATATTCTCCGAAAAGGCAGGAACTACAAAAAATGTTTTGATTGACAGCATGTTGATTGATGCTTTTGAAGCCGAAAAAGACGTTGCAACTATAGGTGACACATTAGACAATCAGCCTGTTACCTATTATGAAACCAACGGAATAAAATTTCCTGAAGAGTCTTATACTGATTATAATGGCTACCAATATTTGATTTCGTTTTACGAAAAATTATATCAATTAGAAACCAATAAAACTGGAAATGTTCGGATAGCCTATTTTGGTGATTCTATGACTGATGGCGATATGATTGTGCAAGATTTAAGAACTAATTTTCAAAATAAATTTGGAGGAAAAGGCGTTGGTTTTGTAGCAATAACCTCAGAATCTGCAGCATCTAGAAGCTCTATAAAACATGAATTTTCTGAAAATTGGAAAATGCAATCGTATTTGAATGTTAAAAATCCGATACGCCCTTTTGGAGTAAATGGTCATGTGTTTTTTGCCAATGACACCATAAATAAAGCATGGGTAAAATTCAAAGCCAATAATGGGAAATTCACGTCTCATCTCGATAATACTACTTTGTTTTACGGAAGTGCTAACAATTTTAGTGGCGAAATTTCTTATATAATAGGTAAGGATACTTTGCAAAAAAAATTACTTCCTTCCAATGTGCTCAACACACTTTCACTTTCTGCAAACAGTTTAAAATCCATAAAAGTAAATTTCAAAAAAGCCAAATCAATTCCAATTTACGGATTTAATTTTGACGATGGGAAAGGAGTTCATGTGGATAATTTTTCACAAAGAGGCAATTCTGGTATTCCAATTTCTAAATTTGATGTGCCTTTGATGCAATCGTTCCAACAGAAACTGAATTACGATTTGATAGTTTTACATTACGGTACCAATGTGTTAAATTACGGAACAAAAGACTACACTTGGTATGACAAAAGTATGACAAGAGCCGTAAATCGATTGAAAGCTTGCTTTCCTGGCGTTGATATTTTAATCATTTCTACAGCCGATAAAGCTTCGAAATACGACTTAGAAATGAAAACGGATTCGGCAGTCGTGCCATTAACTTTAGCGCAAAAGCGTTATGCATTAAAAACACAATCCGGATTCATAAATCTTTATACGCTTATGGGTGGTGACGGTTCCATGACCAAATGGGTTGACGAAGAACCGGCAATGGCAAATAAAGATTATACACATTTTAATTTTAGAGGTGCCAAAAAAATAGCCGGAATGCTATACGAACAGATGAACAAAGGCTATGAAGAATATAAAGTGCTTAGAAAAAAACGAAAAACAGAAACCGTTTCCGAGGCACTTCCGTATGATTCGATTGTTCCAAATACAGAAGAAAAAGATGAATAAAAAGCACTTTTTTCTACTGTTGTTTTTGGTATTGGGCGTTTTTGCTCAAGCTCAAATTGCTGATACAACTGCTGTGGCAATTGATTCTGCTTCAGTAGACATGCCGTTGATTCTTCCTGAAAACGGAATTCAAAACTCAAAAGCAATTGGTACTTTTTTAAAAAAATTATCCGATTTACAAACGAACAACAACGGAAAAATCAATATTGTTCACATTGGCGATTCTCACATTCAAGCCGATTTAATGACCAATAAAGTTCGGAAAAAGCTACAAAGTGTTTTCGGAAATGCGGGTCGTGGTTTTGTTTTTCCGCATAATTTAGCAAAGACAAATGGCGCTTGGGATATAAAATTTTCATCGAATGCTTCTTGGGAAAACCACCGAATTATCTCTCCAACTAACGGCAGTAAAGTGGGTTTAAGCGGCATAGCATTAGCTACAAAATCAAATAATTTTTCTATTGAATTCAATGCCAAAGAAGCCGATAATTATTTCACAACTATTAAAATAGTTACGCCAAAAAACGAAAATAATTTTGATTTTTCTTTGGATAAAAGAATTGTCACTTCAGAAAAAAAGGTGCCAAAAAAAGTAGTTCATAAAATCAAAAATGGTGAGGCTATTTCGATAATTGCTGACAAATACAACATTTCTATAGCCGCATTAAAAAAAGCAAATGGACTTAAATCGGATAAAATTCGAGCGGGAAAAACATTAAAAATACCCACGAGCGGCATGCAAATTCAAACTGCAGAACGCTCGGAATACATTGCTTTACCAATGCTTTGTGATGCCAATACGCAATATTTCAAAACGGATAAAGCTTTAGAAAAAATTTATATTATACCTCATAAATCAGCTAAAGAATTCAATTTAAACGGAGTCATTTTAGAAAACAATTCACCTGGGATTTTATATCATAACATCGGAGTAAATGGCGCAAAATTTTCTGATTACAACAAATATGATTTGTTTTTTGAACAACTAAAAGCCTTGCAACCGGATTTAATAATCATTTCTTTGGGCACCAATGAATCGTTCGACAAAATGAAATCAGAAGATTATTTGGTGCAATTGGATTTGTTTTTGCAAAATGTAAAGTCACACAATCCGAATGTTGAAATCTTAATAACTTCGGCACCTCCTTCCCTATTCCAACGAAAATATCCTAACTTTTTTGTAGCTGATTATGCGCAAAAAATCAGTAATCTTGCGGTGGATTCCAATTATGCGTTCTGGGATATGTATGCGCAATTGGGCGGATTGTATGGAGTTCGACGAAATTTCAATCAAGGTTTGATGGCCAATGACAGGGTGCATTATTCCAAATTGGGTTACGAAAAACAGGGCAATTTATTATCAGAAGCTATTTTAAAAGCTTTTGAAGTGTATCAAAATTCAATAAAACAATAGGCAGTAATGACTCTTATCGATTTACAAAATTGGTTTTTTTCTACTTTTGGAGCAATCACGCCTTCACAAGTAGAGCAATGGTTTGTTTACAATCCATCAGCACCGATATTATTTAATACCGTACTTTTTTTGTGCTTGTTTTTAGTGTTTTATCCTATCTATATCCTTACTACAAAAGCCAAAACACATGTGTTCAGAAACATTTATGTCTTTGCCTTTTCCCTATTTTTCTATTACAAATCGAGTGGTGTTTACTTTTGTCTATTGCTGTTTTCGGGAGTTGTTGACTACAATTTAGCCAAATTATTATACGAAGAAGTTTTAGAGGGCTACCGAAAATTTTACTTGGTTTTAAGTGTCATTCTCAACTTGTGTTTTCTTGGTTATTTCAAATATGCTACCTTTTTGGCGGACAACTACAATAACCTTTTTGACGCCCATTTTACAGTGGAAAAGGTGATTTTACCTGTCGGAATTTCGTTTTACACCTTCCAATCGATGAGTTACATTATCGATATTTACCGACGCGAATTAAAACCAACCAAGAACATATTGGATTATATGTTTTTTGTGTCCTTTTTTCCGCAATTGGTGGCAGGACCTATTGTTCGAGCGTCGGAATTTATTCCTCAAATTTATGCAAAATTACATTTGTCTAGAGCCGATGTCAACCAAGCGCTGTTTCTAATTATTGGCGGTTTAATTAAGAAAACATTTATCTCCGATTACATTTCATTGAACTTTGTCGATAGGGTTTTCGAAGCTCCAAATAGCTATACGGCTTTCGAGAATTTAATGGCTTCTTACGGCTATACCATTCAGATTTACTGTGATTTTTCGGGCTATTCCGATATGGCCATTGGAATTGCTTTATTGATGGGTTTTAAACTGTCAGTCAACTTTAGAACTCCTTATAAATCGGCATCTATTACTGAATTTTGGCGCCGATGGCATATTTCTTTATCGTCTTGGTTGCGCGATTACCTGTACATTGCTATAGGTGGCAATCGAAACGGTTCTTTTGCAGGATTTTTGTTTCCTATTTTGTTTTTTGCAGGTGCCATAATCTATGGCGTTTTGACTTATAACACTAGCGTTTTCCCTTTATTGGTGGCTGTTTTGGCAACAATCGTTTTCATCATGACCTTTTTATTTTCAAAAGACAGAAAGAAAACCTTGTTTACCAATGTCAATTTAATGACCACCATGTTGTTGGGAGGATTTTGGCACGGTGCCAGTTTGCGATTCATTATTTGGGGCGCGCTACACGGAATTGCCTTAGCGGTCAACAAAATATTTTCGGAATTTTTTCCTTCTAAAAAAGACGGAAAGTTCACCGTTTGGAAAGCCATTACTACATTTTTATCTGTGGTTTTAACCTTCCATTTTGTGGTTTTTTGTTGGATCTTTTTCCGTGCCAAAGATTTCTCCACGGCGTTTGATGTATTGCAAAACATTAGCCTCTTGCATTTTCGATGGAAAGAATGGGAAACTATTATTTTGGGTTACCAAAATGTCTTTTTCGTGATGCTTTTTGGTTATGTATGGCATTTTTTACCTTCAAAAATAACCGGACTGATGAAGTTGCTATTTGACAAAATGCCAATAGTAGTAAAAGCATTTGTCCTAGCGCTCACCTTTTGGGTGGTCTATGCTACGGCCACTTCGGGGCCACAACCCTTTATTTATTTTCAGTTTTAACGAATGTTTTCTAGTCTCATTTGAAATTTCGATAAAACTGCAAATGCACAAATGGCATTTCTACAAAGAATGATAATTTGCGAGTGATTGTTAGTAGAAAAGCAAACTCATAAAAACGATACCAGAAAAATCGGTACTATTATTTTTATTTGTATTTTTGAAAAAAAGAAATTGAAATGGATTTACAAACTCGAAAATTAGAATTTATACAAGAGTTTCTTAAACTTCAAAGTGAAGAAGTTATTTCTCAGTTTGAAAGTTTAATGAAAAAGAAAAACAGTAAAGATTCGTTTAAACCAATGTCAATGGAAGAATTCAATACAGGCATTGATAAATCAGAAGACGATTTTAAAAACGGGCGTTATAAAACTAGTACTGAACTTTTAGCAAAATACAAATAATGAAGTTTAAAATTATTTGGTCTGATTATGCAGCAACTCAACTAGACAAAATCTTTGAGTATTATACTGAAAATGCTAGTCATAATGTTGCAAAAAATTTAATTCAAAAAATAATTGCCGAACCTAATAGACTTATAGAAAACCCAATCAGTAGTCAAATTGAAGATCTTTTACTCGATAGAGAAAATGTATATAGATATTTGATTTGTAAAAATTATAAAATCATTTACAGTGTTGATGTAGAAAAGCATTTTATTCAAATTGCTGATGTATTTGATACCAGACAAAATCCACAAAAGATAAAGCGAACTAAATAAAAAGCTTGCCTCTAAATCAGATATACGGCATTTTAAAAGATGAAATAATTTAAAATGAACAACAAAATATTACGGATTATTCTACTTACCTTTTTCGGAACTTGGTTTACTTACAAATTATATCGAACGGCTCAAGACGACTTTTTTCTTGACGGAATAATTTTACTCGTAATAGCTATAGTTGGACTTTTAATTTTTATAAGGACAATTCTTAAAGACCGTAAAGAATTTAAGGACACACAAAAGTATACATGTTATCTGCCGACGACAGTTGGACTTGTTTTTATCTTTACAAACTTTGCTTTGTTCTTCTACCAAGACAGCAAAACAAATTCCGCCACATTAATAAGAGGTTTTTATGATGGTGGCTTTAATGGTTTTTTGGTTGACTTTAAAAAAGATGGAAATTATGTAATGGCAAATGGAAGTGGACTTGGACAAAGCTATTTTTATGGAACGTATACATTGAAAGACAGTATTATTACAATTGACAAATCTAATATTGATAATTGCATAAAGACAAACACACTTGTAATTAGAACAGAACAATATTTTATACCTCTTGACACAATTTCAAAGATTAAAAAAGCAAATTATATAACACAAATTGACAATAAAGGAATTGAAATTGATAAAGAATTTAGGTTTCGTGTAACAGCAGACAATCGGAACAACTCTAACAAATGACAGAAAAAAACCCTCAATTGTAATTATCACCCCAACAAAAAAAGCTTGAGACCCTCTCACGCTTTTTATCCAATAATCTAAAAATCCAATTACAAAAGTTCCACTTTGCAATGTCTGGCATTGGCGTTAAAATTTCTAAATTCAAGAATGTTAGATTATAATCTCTAAAAAAATTGAAATCTATACTTTTTCCGTCCAAAATTCATATATTTGTACGTATAAAATTCACATTATGGATGCTAAACTCACATTGAAACTGAACCAAGAGATAATTGAAAAAGCGAAACATTATGCGTCTGGTAAAAGATTAAGCTTATCTCGAATTATAGAAAACTACCTTAATTCTTTGACTTCAGATCAAACAAATACTGACATACAAATTTCGCCGTTCGTAAAAAGTCTTTCTTCGGGAATTAAAATTCCAACTGATTATGATTATAAAAAAGATCGTGCTGATTATTTAGAACAAAAACACAAATGAGCAGCATTTTTTTAGACACTAACGTTATATTAGATTTGTTGGGAGAAAGAGTTCCTTTTTTTGATTCTATTGCTAAAGTGGCTACTTTGGCTGATCAAAAAAAACTTACTCTAATTGCCTCACCTCTTTCATTCACGACAATAGATTATGTTTTGAATAAATATGAAACTTCCGAATCTGTTTTGAATAAACTTCGAAAGTTTAAAATAATCTGTGAAGTCTGTGAGGTTAATGAAGAAACAATTGACAAAGCGTTGAATTCGAATTTCAAAGATTTTGAAGATGCTGTTCAATATTTTACTGCTTTACAATCGAACTGCTCCATAATTATAACTAGAAACGGAAAAGATTTTAAAAATGCTACAATTCCAGTTATGACAGCTGAGGAATATTTAAGCAGCATTATATAAAGCAACTACTGCTCTCTGTTGCCCTATCTTTCTTTTAGGCAAGCAAAACGATTTTTTTTAACCATTAGATTTTGCAAAAAGGATAGTTGGTTTTTCTTAGCGTGCGAATTTTTTATATATTTGGAGAGATGAATATATAATGACGTTTGTTAGACTTATACACCCAAATTAGGTTAGATTGTCGCTACTTTGGAGCGAGTATACATGAGTTATCAGAGATTTAATCAACACCTTTCTAAAAATGAGAATCCTTTCAACATCTTTCATTCTTTCTCTCCTATTTATTGGATGCAACGATTATATAAATGAAGTTGATATAAATGAATTGAAAACATTACCATCGCAATTTTATGGATATCGAAGTGGAAGCGTCTATTTGGAAGATTTGGACTTTAAAAAGTTCAGATTGTGGTTCAGACTTGATGAAAATGGGAATGCAAAAAGAATTTTTAGGATTGACAATTACAAAAACCCTAAAGACAGTTTGAGTGCAATTACAGAATTTGATATTGATACTGTTCAGGAGAAAAAGAATGTGCAGCGATTTATAGACTTAAGTCGGAAATATGGTTTTGGACATATTAGTATAGATACAGTTTACAAATGCTATTTTTCGAGAATCGAAGGTTTATCGCAGCAATATGTTTTGACTTTTAATGATAGTGTCAAAAAGGAATATTTGAATAATGAAGATTTTAAATTATTGGAAAATGGTTGGTTTTTCAATACTGCAAAATAATTCCCTCTGGTGCGCGTTTGCAAATAGTAACAACTTTCTTTTGAAATCAAAAACTCAGCAATCTTAAATACCCCTTCCAACAAATACTACAATCAAAAACAAAAAAAAGCAGGAGTTCCACTCCCGCTTTTTTGTTTTTGGTTACTTCTCGTTCTGGTGCTCGTTACAATAGTATACTAAAACTTGAATCCAAACATAAATCCGTCGCCTTGGTACCCGAACTGGTAAGCCCGAACGTAGTCGATACGAAACATTTTAAATTTACCAAAACCCAAGTTATTGAGTCCAATACTGAGCTCGGTATAAGGCACGGTGTTGGGAACCGCTAAGCCATTATAGCCCAAAACCAAATTGGTTTTCAGGAGATTCAACAACGGAATTTTATTGATTATAAAACCATTGTCGGTATATTCGATATGGTTTTCTAGATAGGCATCGTTGGTGCTGTTGGTGTAATATGGCAACAAATTAAAAGCATTCAATCGGCTGTTTTCGCTATAATGGGTTTGATTGCCATTGAAATGCTTGAAGTCGATAAACGAAATGTTTTCGCCATGAAAGAATTTGCCCGCTTTAAAATTCATACTGAACTGCCCTTTATTTCCGGTAGAAAGTACGTAATAGATGCTGGCTTTCACCAATTGGTAATCGTAGTTTTTGTCGCTGCCCGCAACTGCGTTTTCATAACTCAACAAAATAGTCGGGTATTTGTCGTTTCGGATATTGATTTTTCCGTCGGGACGGGTCATGTATTTGTTTCCAAAATTAATTCGTGCGCCAAGCGTGAACTTGGTTAAATGATGGGTTTCAAATGCCGGAAGGTCACTTTCTGCTAACAACGGATTATTGGAAGTATAGGTTTTGTCACTTTTAATATAATTTTGATCGGTGGTGTTTACTAAAGCTTTGCGCTGTTGGTATTCGATTCTTCCGTTGAGATTAAAACCATTGCCCACATCTTGCCCGTATTGAAATTCAGCAAATTCTTTGTTATACAATTTCATATAATTATCTCTAAAAAACAAGGTGCTCACCGTATTGGCTATTTTAGAAATGGGCTCTTCGGCATTGAACTGGTTGACTTTGCTTCCACCCGCAATGTTAATATAAGCATAATTCTGATTGTTAAAACGGTGATTGAAATTGCCAACGATTCGCAAACGTTGGTCTGAAAATCCATAATTGAACTTGGTATTCACGAAGGTACTCTTTCCGTTACCTTCATCGTTCCACTCGTTATAAGAAATACCCGAATCTAAATTCCACCCTTGCACGGTATTGAAACTCGATGAAGCAATGTTGGTCAAACCATCATAATGGATGCTGTATTTTTTGGTGCTGTTTTTATAAGTATAGCCGGTTAAGGGATCTAAAATCTTAAATTTATTTTCTTTTTTGTCAATAGAATCCAAATAGGTTTTGGAATTGCGTTTGATGAAGATGCTGTCTTTCTTAATATAATCGCGGCTTTCTTCAACCGTTAAAGGGATTGGTCGGTTTTTATTCCAAAAAACAGAATCTTTTTTGTTTGAATTTTCTTCAAAACTCACGATTTCATTGGTAAAGGTTTTCTTTGCAAAAACACTTGGAAACTCATAATTGCTGTAAATATAAGTGAATTTTCCATTGAATTTAATTCCGAAAATTCCTGCTGTAAAATCGAGACTTTGAGTGTTTTTGGCCCAAATATGATTGGTCGTGTTGTAACTAAAATTTTGTTTTAAGTTCATGCTATCCATAATTTCATTGTGAATTCGGTAGCCTTTGATGACTAAATCAACAGCATAAATTGCCCAAGAATCTTCAACTATATAGATGTAACCTTCAAAAACAGGTTCGGAATCCCTCTTGGCAATAACTTTTATTTTATTGATCATTTGGTTGTTTTCGTCCTGAAAAGTCCCTTGCAATTTGAATTTATAATACCCGAAAGCATTGTCAGCAATCGGAGAAATCAGATTCATTCCTAACTTTATGGTGTTGTCATAAAAATCAAACTTAGACATTCGGGCGGTGTTGTAGCTAAAGCCGTTGTTGTTTCCACTCACTTTTGAAGCCGTGATACGCTCCTTCAAGTTGTCTGGTTTTTCGAAAATAATTTTAGAAACCGTTTCCGACAAATAAATAATGCCAGAACCTGTAGAATCCAAATCGTGTTCAGGGTCGGTTTCTTGCCCAAATATTTTTTTAGGAACATCTTTTATCCTGAAAATACCACGAGAATAAAAATCGGCTTTATAGCGCGCCGTTTTTTCTGAATTGTCTTTCTTGCTGGCAATAGCATGTCGAATAACCCCATTGGCTGGATTTTCTTTCGTATTAATAACCACTTCTGAAAGGGATAAATTTTCTTCTATAAGCTTTACATTTTGTACCAACGGAAAGGATTGAGCCACAACGGTAATCTTTTGTGTTTTAAAACCCAAACATTGAAAAATTAACCTGTGGGTTCCCGTAGTTTTAACATTCAATTCATAATTCCCTTTTTCGTTACTAGAAGTGCCATTGTAAGTATTTTCAACTAAGATGGAAACACTCGCTAGCGGCACACCTTTGTCATCCGTTACCGTGCCTTTAATTTGAGCAAAAGTGAATACACTAAAGGCTAAGAATAATAGTAAAAAATCTTTTTTCATATATGTAAAATATAATTGGTAATTAAATAAAGACACTTTTATTGACAATACAATAAAGACCTGTTTTCAAATTAGAATAAAGCTAAATGAAAACATTAGTCTACTAGACGCGCGTTAAAAGGATTTGTTACAAAAAATCAGGATTTCAAAAAGGATTCCAAAGCCAATTCATAGCTTTTCAAACCAAAACCAATGATAACTCCTTTGGCATTTGGAGAAATAAAAGATTGATGTCGGAAGGACTCTCTTGAAAAAGTATTAGAAATATGCACTTCAACCACAGGGGTCGTAATTGCTTTTATAGCATCACCAATAGCTACTGAAGTATGGGTATAGGCACCAGCATTTAGGATTATCCCTTGAAAAGAAAAGCCAACTTCTTGGATTTTGTCTATCAATTCCCCCTCAATATTACTCTGAAAATAATGCAATTCAACATTGGGAAATGATGTTTGCAAACTAGTAAAGTAGCTTTCAAATGATTGATATCCGTATAATTCAGGTTCACGCTGACCTAGAAGATTTAGGTTTGGCCCGTTTATTATAATGATTTTCATAAAATGGATTTGAAGTAAATGTAATAAAATTTGTGATTCCTAACGACAATTTGTAAGAAATTTGTTTAAAAAAAGCAATCAACACAATGATTATCAAATACAAAAAGCAAGTTATTAACTCTATGTAAATAAATTGTTAATAAACATGTTGATAACTCAAAATCATCAGCCCTTATCTTTATTTAGAATTCTTATAAATTTACGCTATTATTAACAATAAATAACAAAAACAAAATGAAAAAAATTATTTTATCTGCATTAGCAGTATGTGCATTCACATTCGCTAGCGCACAAGACAAAAGCGGAGCTGGTTTGGCTTCTGGGAACATTGTATTGGCAGGAGACGTTTCGTTTAACAGTTCAGCAAAAGCTGATGCTAAATCTAGTAATTTTATGCTTTCTCCGGGTCTAGGGTATATGATGTCTGACAACTTAATGCTTTTAGGTCAAGTTGCTATTTCTTCTGGCACAGCAAATCCTGGAACTCCTGGTGCTGTTGATTCAAAAACAAGTGGTTTAGGTTTAAATGCTGGTGTAAGATATTTCTTCACTCCTGCTGACAAGTTTTCTCTTTCGTTAGGTGGAGGTTTAGGTTATAATTCTTCTAAAGTTGATGAGGCAAAAACAAACACACTTGCTTTATCTGTTCCTGTAGGTCTTCATTACTTCATGAACAATAATTTTGCAATTAATGCAACATGGGGAGGTTTAGGTTATTCTTCGTCAAAAACGGACGGTAGTGAAGCTACCAATGCACTATCTTTAGGACTTAATATGAGTTCAATTTCTTTTGGTCTATTGTATAAACTATAATTTGTATTATAGTTGAAATTAAAAACCTCCCAATCGGGAGGTTTTTTTTATTTAAAAAAACCTAAATTTGCATTTTTTAAAAACAAAAAAGATGAAAAAATTGATTTTAGTAGTAATTGCAATTTGTGGATATACAGTTGCTACCGCCCAAGAAATAAAACTTGGAATCAAAGGAGGTTTAAACCTATGCACACTAGTCGGGTCTGACGAGTCTAGAATGCTTGTAGGGGCAAATCTCGGTGGTTTTGTTGAAATTAAAACAAGTGAAAAATTAAGTTTCCAACCCGAGTTGCTAGTTTCAATTCAGGGCGCAAGAACAGATGGTTATACTAAACAATTAAAGTATTTATATATTCCTTTAATGACCAAATACAAAATTACAGAAAATTTCAACATTCAAGCTGGTCCTCAAATTGGGTTGTTAACGTCCGCTAAATACAACAATTATGAGGTTAAAGACAGATATAATTCATTTGACTTTGGTGTTAATCTAGGGGTTGGGTATGAATTGTCAGAAAACATGTTTTTAGAAGCTCGTTATTGCAAAGGATTAACTCAAACACAAAAAGATTTGTATCCTGGTGATATTACTACAAAAAATCAGGTTATTCAATTTTCAGTTGGTTACATTTTCTAAAGTATAAAACTGAAAAAATTTAAAAATAGTTTTTCTTACAAAAAAACATAAATTTGCATTATTAAAACTTAAAAATATATGAAAAGAATTATCACAGTTATATCAATTATTACTGCATTAAATTGCAATGCACAAAAAATTAATTTTGGTTTGAAAGCAGGTTTAAACATGTCTATGATAACAGGTGCTTCGGATCAAATAATGTCGTCAAGTAATGGATTTCACGCAGGAGCATTCCTAGAATTTAAAGCTTTAGGAAAAATAGCGATTCAACCTGAATTACTGTTTTCTACTCAAGGTGCTAAATTAGAAAGCAAAGATTTAACTTCAGTAACAACTACCAAAATGAATTATGTAATGGTGCCTGTAATGGTAAAATATTATCCAATTGCTGGGTTATTTTTTGAAGCGGGACCTCAAGCGGGATTTTTAATTACAGCTAAAGAAGACTTTGAAGATAAAATCGCTACAACAAACTCATCTGAAGATATTAAAGATAAAACAAAAGCATTTGATATGTCAGCAAACTTAGGTGTTGGTTACGATATTCTTGACAAAGTAGTTGTTCAAGTCAGATACTGCATTGGTTTAACGAATACAAGTACCGTAGAAAACGTTAATACTAAAAACGGCGTTTTCCAAATGTCATTGGGTTATAAATTCTAAATTTCTCCAATAATTTATAAAAATAAGCCTCTTGTAAAGAGGTTTTTTTATATAAATAAACTACTCTTGAATTATAAAACGGACTTGAAATGAATTCATAAATCTAATTCTAAAAATTCTTGTAAAGAGATACTAGTTTATATTATATTTGTTTATTTTAAATTTAAAATCAATACCTTGTGAAAAAAAGTATTATACCAATAGTTTTGTTTTTTTTGTTTAGTTATGCCAATTCCCAAACAAAGTCAGAAGGACATTTTGGAATTAAATTGGGATTTAATTATGCAGATATTACCAATTCGGGTGGCTCTCCAATTGTGAGTTATCATTTGGGAATATTTCTAAAATATAAGATTTCAGATAAAACAGGCATTCAGCCAGAGCTTTTATTTTCTGGGCAAGGAGTAAAGGTTTACAATGGAGAATTTTATTTTAATTACATTAATGTCCCATTACTTTTCAAATATTATGCTACCAAGAAATTAAATTTAGAAATTGGCCCTCAATTGTGCTTTTTAAATTCTGCTGAATCAAAAGCATTTGGCGGCAACAAAACGGTTGATGTATCAAATCGTATAAATTACAACGATTATTCATTAGTTTTTGGAGGATGTTATGATGTTGACAAGAATATTTCAATTGATTTACGTTATAATTTAGGTCTTACCCAAGTTCAATATTATTTGACACCGAATGAAACACCCTCTAAAAATTCAGTATTTCAATTTTCTTTAGGTTATAAATTCTAAATTTCTCCAATAATTTATAAGAATAAGCCTCTTGAAAAGAGGTTTTTTTATATCCAAAAATTGTTTTACTTTGTCTAATGAATTGGAACTCTTATATAAAAAATTACCAATCCTATTTAAAAATTGAAAGAGGATTGTCTAAAAACACTATCGCTAATTATACCTTTGATATAGAGCGTTTGTGTCAATTTTTAAATGAAAATGAAATAGGAATCAGCCCAATAAAAATAACGGAAGAAACGGTTCAACAATTTGTATATCACGTCTCAAAAGAAGTAAATGCAAGATCTCAAGCCCGAATAATTTCTGGCTTAAAAAGCTTTTTTAACTATCTAATTTTCGAAGATTACAGAACCGATTCTCCACTATCTTTAACCGAAACACCAAAAATAGGACGCAAATTACCCGACACTTTATCATTAATAGATATTGACAGAATGATTGCTGTTATAGATTTATCGAGTAATGAAGGAGAAAGAAATCGTGCTATGCTTGAAACACTCTATGGTTGCGGACTTCGTGTTTCGGAATTAATATCACTAAAAATTTCAGATTTATTTTTTGACGAAGGATTTATAAAAATTACTGGAAAAGGCAATAAGCAGCGTTTTGTACCAATTGGAAATACTACCCAAAAATATATTGAGATTTATAAAAACACAAAACGTAATTTTTTAAATATTCAAAAAGGACATGAAGATACTTTATTTTTAAATCGTAGAGGGAAAATGCTAACTCGAGCCATGCTATTTACTATTATAAAAAATTTAGCTATTGCAATTGATCTAAATAAAGTAATCAGTCCACATACATTTCGACATTCCTTCGCTACCCATTTGTTAGAAAATGGAGCCGATTTACGTTCCATACAGTTAATGTTAGGTCACGAATCAATTACAACAACCGAAATATATGTACATTTAAACCGAAAGCATTTGGTAGAAATAATGAATACTTTTCATCCAAGAAGATAGTGCTATTGTATTCAGCTTTTACAAAAAATAAAAAAAGGACAAATTCAATTTTTTTGAATTTGTCCTTAATTGTGGGCGATGAGGGGTTCGAACCCCCGACCCCCTCGGTGTAAACGAGGTGCTCTGAACCAGCTGAGCTAATCGCCCTTATTGCGTGTGCAAATATAGACTACTTTTCTGTATTTGCAAACAAATTATTTAAAAATTATAAAATTTCTGCAACTACAAAAGTACTACCGCCAACATATATAAAATCTGTTTTTGTAGCAAAAATTAATGCGTCTTGATAAGCCTCTGAAACAGAATCATATACTTTTCCTATTAATTCATACTCTTTAGCTTTTTGTTGCAAACTAGAAGCTGCCAACCCTCGTGGAATATTGGGTCTTGAGAAATAATATATGGCAGACGTAGGGAATAAAGGCAAAATTTCGTCTAAATCTTTATCATTCACAACTCCTAAAACAAAATGCAATTGGTCAAACGCTTCTTCCTGAATTTGATTTAACACAATTTCTAATCCGTTTTTATTGTGTGCCGTATCACAAATAACTTTAGGATTTGCCTGAAGTTGTTGCCATCGCCCTTGAAGTCCCGTTGTTTTTATTACGTTTAAAAAACCATCTTTTATATGGGTTTCTGAAATCAAAAATTCTTGTTGCGATTGCAAAACTCGAACCGCTTGTAGAACCGTTTTTTTATTATGAACTTGATAATTCCCCAATAAAACCGAAGGGTAGGTTTCTTGAATTAAATCAGAAGCAAAATAGATTTCCGATTGCATTTCCTTTGATTTGTCTGAAAAAACGTTCTTCGTTTCTTCGGCATATTCACCAATCACTACTGGAACTTTTGACTTGATAATTCCTGCTTTTTCATAAGCAATTTCGGGCAGTGTTGTCCCTAAAAATTGCGTGTGATCAAGCCCAATATTGGTTATTACAGAAAGAATTGGCGTGATAATATTGGTAGAGTCTAATCGACCGCCCATTCCTACTTCAATCACCGCTATATCTACTTTTTGTTTCTTAAAATAATCAAAAGCCAAACCCACAGTCATTTCAAAAAAGCTCAACTGATTTTCTTGAAAAAAAATGAGGTTATCTGCAATGAAATCAACTACAAATTCTTCTGAAATGGTAGTGCCGTTTATTTTAATTCGCTCTATAAAATCTTTTAAATGTGGCGATGTATATAATCCTACTTTGTAACCTGCTTCTTGAAGAATTGCTGCCAGAAGGTGTGAAGTAGAACCTTTACCATTTGTGCCTGCCACATGAATACATTTTAAACCTGTTTCGGGATGTTGAAGATGATCGGCTAATAAAATGGTATTGGTTAAATCTTTTTTATAGGCTGAAGCGCCTTGATGTTGATACATCGGCAACTGATGAAACATCCAATTTACGGTTTCTTGATACGTCATTTTATAAAAAATTAGAAGTAATAATGCAATTATTCACTCAATTTAAAATTGATCGTAATAAATCCGATTTGGGTTTCGGGTGCGTCAGGATCGGGTTGCCATTTGTATGATTTCGCAGTAGCATAAGCTGGTTCGAGTAAACATTGACTTGTATTTGTTGTGCCTTTTGCATATTTGGCAGCAATTACATTTCCATTTCTATTTACTGTAACTTGTACTACAACTGTACCATATTCATTGCACTTTTGAACTTGTTTGCTGCTAGCACTCAATTTTCTACCCTCTAATTTCCAATTGCCGTTACCGCTTCCAGTGCCTGAACCATTGCCACTTCCGTACCCGCTTCCTGAACCAATTCCTTGTCCGCTTCCATTTCCACCACCACTTCCTGTTCCTGTTCCTCCTCCTCCATTATAACCTGTTGCTTTTGGATCGCCATTGGCCTTTCCTTTATTTCCAGAAACATTATCGTCGCCATCTCCCCCTTTAGCATTTCCGGTTAATAGGTTTGCCAAAGCATCCGTTGTTGATTTTGAAGGTTTGGGTTTAACTACCTCTATTGGTTTCTCTATAGGTTTTTTGGGGATTTCTACTGTTTTTTTATCCGAAGCATTAACTGAAACTTCATTATCGGCAGCATTTGTAACCAATTTTTCTTCAACAACTGTTTCTGGTTGTTTTGACACAGGTGTAGGTTGCGTCAATTCCATAGATTCTAAGTTTTCTCCTGAACCTAAATCGCTATTCCCAAAATTCACAGCAATTTCTCCGCCGCCTCCGCCACCTTCTAAATCAAGAATTATGGACTGTTTGTTGTAGGATAAATAAAACAATAACAAAAACAGCAAAACAAACAAAGCGCTTGTAATGAGGAAAGATTGCTTTTTATAATTGATTTCTGAATATTGCATACGTTCTTAAAAACTACATTCTAAAATTATTAAAACGAAATTAATTAAAATAAATTGTTTTTTGGCTGAATTAAAAATAAAAACGCCGACAAAAACTAATTCTTATCGGCGTTTCTAATTTTAGAAAAAAATTATATCAATTGTTTCAAAGCAATTTCAAAAGCAGTTGCACTAATATTAGTCTTATTGCTATTTAAACTATGCGCTTTTTCAATGGCATTTTTAATAATTTCTGACGTGTCATTAAAAATAGATTCATCGGTCATTTGTACTTTTTTCTCCATAAAATAGGCAAAAACGCGCGCCATTCCACAATTTGAAATAAAATCAGGAATCAAACTGACTTTTTGATCCACGTGTTCCATAATAGAACCAAAGAAAATTTCTTTGTCTGCAAAAGGCACATTAGCGCCACATGAAATTACTTCTAATCCTGAAGCTATCATTTTGTCAACTTGATCTTGCGTCACCAATCTTGATGCGGCACAAGGAGTAAATATTTGCGCTCCCAAAGACCAAATTTGTTTATTGATTTCTTCAAATGAAAGCATGTTGAAAGCAACCAATTTGTTGCCATCTTTATTTAAAAACAACGTTCTAATTTGTTCAAATGTGAATCCTTTCTCATTAATTACACCGCCATCTCTGTCAATAATTCCAACTACTTTAACGCCCATATAGGCAAGATAAAAGGCAGCCGCAGAACCTACATTTCCGAATCCTTGAACAATGGCTTTTTTCCCTTTGACATCGCCGCCATAGATTGCATAAAAATGGCGAACTGCTTCGGCGACTCCGTAACCTGTAATCATATCGGCAACAGTATATTTTAAAGTTACATCCGGCGAAAATTTGGCGTTTTCAATAACTTTCACAACACCTTGACGCAATTGTCCTATTCTATTGATTTTGTCTGCTTCTGTTGGCTTAAAATGGCCATTAAAAACCCCTTCTTGTGGATGCCAAACGCCACATTCTTCTGTCATTGGGATCACTTCATGGATTTCGTCAACGTTCAAGTCGCCACCTGTGCCATAATAACTTTTTAATAAAGGCGAAACCGCTTTGTACCAGCGTTGCAAAACGCCTTTTTTTCTTGGGTCGTTTGGGTCAAAATTGATTCCCGATTTTGCTCCACCAATTGCAGGACCAGAAACCGTGAATTTTACTTCCATTGTTTTAGCTAACGATAAAACTTCGTTTACATCCAATCCTTTTCGCATTCGAGTTCCGCCACCAGCAGCACCACCTCGTAAAGAATTGATTACAGTCCAGCCTTCGGCTTCCGTTTCGGCATCACGCCAATTAAAAATTATTTCAGGTGCTTTATTTTCAAATTTATGTAATAATTCTTTCATTCTATTGCGATATGTTTATTTTGGGCAAATATAAAAAATCATGAGTGTGAATTTCACAATTCTTATTTTTTTTAAAATAAAAATCCCTTTCAGCATTTAGAACTCTGAAAGGGATTTTAAAAAAATATATAATTAGAAAAAAACTATCTGATTTTAAAAGCTTTTACGCCTGGAAAATAAGCAGTATCGCCTAATTCTTCTTCAATACGCAACAATTGATTGTATTTTGCCATACGATCAGAACGAGAAGCAGAACCTGTTTTAATTTGTCCACAGTTTAAAGCTACTGCTAAATCGGCAATGGTATTATCTTCTGTTTCTCCAGAACGGTGTGACATTACCGAGGTATATCCTGCATTTTTAGCCATATTTACGGCTGCAATGGTTTCGGTTAAAGTACCAATTTGGTTCACTTTTACTAAAATAGAATTAGCTATTCCTTTCTCTATTCCAGTTGATAAACGTTCTACGTTGGTTACAAATAAATCGTCTCCTACTAATTGTACTTTGTTTCCGATTTTTTCAGTTAATAGTTTCCAACCGTCCCAATCGTTTTCATACATACCGTCTTCGATAGAGATAATTGGATATTTAGCAGCTAAATCAGCTAAATAGTCTACTTGTTCTGCCGATGTTCTTATTTTACCTGTAGGCCCTTCAAATTTTGAATAATCGTATTTTCCATCCACATAAAATTCAGAAGCAGCACAGTCTAATGCAATCATCACTTCGTCACCGAAAGTGTATCCTGCTTTTTCAACGGCTAATTTGATAGTGTCCAAAGCATCTTCGGTACCACCCGCTAAATTTGGAGCAAAACCACCTTCGTCTCCAACAGCTGTACTCAAACCTCTATCGTGTAATACTTTTTTAAGATTGTGAAAAATTTCAGTTCCCATTTGCATCGCGTGTGTAAACGAAGTAGCTTTTACTGGGAAAATCATAAATTCTTGAAACGCAATAGGCGCATCAGAATGTGAACCACCATTGATGATGTTCATCATTGGCACCGGCAAAGTGTTGGCAGAAACTCCTCCTATATATCTATATAAAGGCAAACCTAATTCGTTGGCTGCTGCTTTTGCCACTGCAAGAGAAACCCCAAGAATAGCATTAGCGCCTAAATTCGATTTATTTGGCGTTCCATCTAATTCAATCATGGTTTGATCTATTAGATTTTGTTCAAAAACGGATGTTCCTAAAAGTTCGGAAGCAATAGTTGTATTTACGTTTTCAACCGCTTTCAAAACGCCTTTTCCAAGAAATGCTTTTCCACCATCGCGTAATTCTACAGCTTCATGTTCTCCTGTTGATGCTCCAGACGGCACTGCTGCACGACCCAAAACGCCATTTTCAGTAACAACATCTACTTCAATAGTAGGATTTCCTCTAGAATCAAAAATTTGTCTTGCATGAATTTTAATAATAATGCTCATTTTTTCTATTTTTTATGTTGAATTATAATTTTTCGTATTGCAAAGATATAATTTCCAAAATTATTATATACATAATCTTATTAACTACAACGTTTTAATTTGTGTCTAATTTAAATT
>CAIRNC010000491.1 GCA_903879875.1 uncultured Bacteroidota bacterium | reverse complement strand
TAAATTAAACTGCTTGCGCCAATATGATAGGAATCTCTTCCAATTACCCAAGTGAGTACACCTGAAAACAAAATGCCAAAGCCAATTATTGGCAATGAAATTTCTCTGTAAAAATAACGTAAGGCGGCTAATAATATAAATATAGGAATCGAATTGTTGTACAAATGTTCTGCATTGCCATGCAAAAAGGGACTAATAAGCACCCCTCGTAAGCCTTCCAATGTTCTGGGGTAAATACCAAAATCGCTCCAGTCGTGATGAAATTTTACTTCAAACCAAAACACAGACCACATTGATAATACAAACAACATTGGCAATACCAATACCGACAATGAAAATTTAAAATGGTTATCATTCATATCATTCTTTAAATAGCTCGTTCTATTTGGTTAAATAAAAATCAAAAAAGTAGCTGTTATGTTTTTTTTAAATCAATAATGCAACCAATTTTTTTTTAATGCTATTTTGTCATACTTCAATCTAAATTTATAATTTTCAATAATTTTGAAGGAATCTCGGCTTTGACTTATTCAAATTTTCATACTTTTGAAAAATGAAGTGGATCATTTTTTTTTGTATTCAAATTCCTTTATTTGTATTTTCTCAAACAAACTTTGAGAAAGGGCAAAAACTATTTAAAGAAGGCAAATTTACTTCGGCACAACCTTTTTTTGAAAATTATTTAAAAGATAACACTTCAAATTTGCAGACAATTGAATATTTGGGAGATATTCATGGCAATTTAAAAAATTGGGACAAAGCTTTATTTTATTACAATCAACTTAAAAAAATAAAACCCACTGAGGCTAATTATTATTATAAATACGGTGGCGTATTAGGCATGAAAGCCAAAGAGAGCAATGCTTTTTTAGCCTTAAAAATGATTGGTGATGTAAAAGCGGCTTTTGAAAAGGCAATTCAGTTGAATCCAAAACACATTGAAGCACGATGGGCTTTAATCGAAATCTACCTGCAATTGCCAGGAATTGTTGGAGGTAGTGAACGAAAAGCAAATGGTTATTCCAATGAATTGTTTCAACTTTCTCCAGTTGATGGCTACTTGTCTAAAGGTAGAATTGCAGAGTATTTTGAGCGATACAAAGAGGCAGAAAAGCAATATAAACTGGCCTTTGAACTTGGTCATTCCAAGGTTACTTTTCAAAAATTGTATAACTTGTATTTGAATAAATTGAAGGATAACGACAAAGCTTCAAAATTGAAAATTGAATTTGAAAAGTACAACTAATTTTCAAAATTATCCAAATTATAAAAGGCTAAATTTTAAAAATGGAATGGTTTCGATAAATTTTTAGTATTTTTGAACTTCACTTTACAAAATGCTCAAAAGCAATTATTTTTAAAGCAAATGAATCGAAAAGCACCTTTTTTTATTTTGATTACCGTTTTAGCATTTGCTACTTCTTGTCAATTTTATGACAAACAAGTTCCTTCCAAAGCAGTATTGTTGCAAAAAGAATTAAAAGCAATCAATTGGAATGAAGTGGACGAATATCCATCTATAGAAGCCTGTGAAAAAATTGAAAATAAAACCCAACAAAAGCAATGTTTTTTCGAGTTTTTAACTCAAATCATTCAGCAAAAATTAAGCGTTGATACCTTGTCAATACTCTATCCAGAGTTGGATACGATAGATGTCAAAGTGACTGTTTTTCCAAATGCCACCATTCAATTTG
>CAIRNC010000490.1 GCA_903879875.1 uncultured Bacteroidota bacterium | reverse complement strand
TTTGCTACCAATAAATCACAAGTTGTTTTATTGCCAGGTTTTATTGCTTCTTCGGAAGATGGCAACACAACTACATTAGGACGTGGTGGTTCCGATTATACTGCAGCTATCATTGCTAATGGTGTGAAGGCTTCTTCGTTGGAAATATGGACAGACGTAAATGGAATGTTCACAGCCAATCCGAAAATCGTAAAACAAGCACAACCTATTGAGTCTATTTCTTATCAAGAAGCTATGGAATTGTCTCATTTTGGTGCCAAAGTATTATATCCGCCAACTATTCAACCGGTTTTAAATGCTAATATTCCAATTTGGATTAAAAATACTTTTGAACCAGAAGCTTACGGAACATTAATTTCGAGTAATCCTGATGCTAATGCAAATCCTATTAAAGGAATTTCGCATATTGATAACATTGCGCTTTTGACTTTGGAAGGTTCAGGAATGATTGGTGTTGCGGGTTCTTCTAAACGATTATTTGAAGTGCTTTCGCAAAACAACATCAATGTAGTATTTATAACTCAAGCATCATCGGAACACTCCATTTGTATTGGAATTGTAAATGCCGATGCTGATAAAGCCAAAACTTCCATAGATAAAGCATTTGAACTAGAAATTGCTCAAAATAAAATCGACCCTTGCATCGTCGAAAAAGATTTGTGCATAGTAGCATTGGTAGGCGAAAGCATGAAAAATCATCAAGGTTTGAGTGGTAAAATGTTCAGTACTTTAGGTAAAAACAACGTCAACATTCGTGCGATTGCACAAGGTGCTTCTGAAAGAAACATCTCGGTAGTAATCAATGAAAAAGATGTTAAAAAAGCACTGAATACCTTACACGAACGTTTCTTTGAAGACAACACTAAACAGCTGAATCTCTTTGTAATGGGAGTTGGAAATGTAGGTGAAAAATTCATTGATCAAATCAGTCAACAAAAGAAATTTCTAAAAGAAAACCTGAAAATAAATGTTCGTGTGATTGCCATATCGAACTCACGAAAAATGGTTTTTGATGAAGAGGGAATGAATTTAAAAGATTGGAAATCTTTATTAGAACATGGAGCAATTGCCAATGTAACTGAATTTATTTTAAAAGTTGTAGCATTGAATTTACGCAATAATATTTTTGTGGATATCACGGCAAACTATGACATTGCTTCCATCTATGACCAGTTCTTGAAACAAAATATTGCTGTGGTAACTTGTAACAAAATTGCTTGTTCATCGCAATATGACAACTACAAATACCTCAAATCATTATCTAGAAAATACAATGCTCCTTTCTTATTTGAAACCAATGTTGGAGCGGGTTTACCAATTATAGATACCTTAAAACATTTGATTGCTTCAGGTGATAAAGTCAACCGAATCAATGCGGTTTTATCAGGAAGTTTGAACTTTATTTTTAATAATTTTAGTGATACTTACAATTTTCATGATGTTGTTAAAGAAGCGGGAGTTCAAGGATTTACAGAGCCTGACCCGAAAATTGATTTAAGCGGTGTAGATGTTGCCAGAAAGATATTAATTCTAATAAGAGAAAGTGGTAATGTCATTGAAATGGAAGACATTGAGAACAATTCATTCCTTCCAAAAGAATGTATGGATACTACCAATAATGACGATTTCTTTAAATCATTAACCAAGCATGCAGCCCATTTTGAAAACCTTTTGTCAGAAGCCAAAGCAAAAGATTGTCGATTAAAATTTGTAGCTTCGTTTGATAATGGAAAAGCGAGTGTTGGATTGCAATTCATCCCAAAAGAAAGTCCTTTTTACAATCTAGAAGGAAAAGACAATATTGTAGAATTCTATACTGATAGATATATCGACCAACCCTTAATAATCAAAGGTGCCGGTGCTGGTGCAGCGGTAACCGCATCAGGAATTTTTGCTGATGTAATTCGAATTGGAAACGTGTAAATACAAGGCATAGCCTTGTATCTACCCAAAAAACAAACTATGAACGAAATAAAAATATTCTGCCCAGCCACCATCGCTAATCTTTCTTGTGGTTTTGATGTATTGGGTTTGTGTCTTGAAACCATTGGTGACGAAATGATCATTCGTAAATCTACTGAAAAAGGCATTCGAATCACCAAAATAACCGGTGCCGATTTACCATTGGAAACCGAAAAAAACGTTGCAGGCGTTGCTGCTTTAGCTATTTGTAAAGAGGCGATTAATCGTGTCACATTTGAAAACGGATTTGAGATTGAAATCCATAAGAAAATCAAAGCAGGTAGTGGCATTGGAAGTTCTTCTGCTAGTGCTGCGGGTGCTGTATTTGGCATCAACGAATTACTTGGCAATCCATTTTCACGAAAAGAATTAGTCGAATTTGCAATGAAAGGCGAAGTCATTGCAAGTGGAAGTGAACATGCTGACAATGTAGCTCCTTGTCTATTGGGCGGATTTACTTTGGTAAGAGGTTATGATCCTTTGGATGTAATACGAATTGATAGTCCAAGTGAAATGTATGCGGTAGCCTTACATCCCCATATTGAAGTAAAAACGGCAGATGCGAGAGCTGTGCTACACCCAATGATTCCGCTAAAAGACGCTATTACCCAATGGGGCAATGTCGGCGGATTGATTGCAGGATTGTATACCAACGATTATGAATTAATTGGACGTTCTTTAAATGATGTGATTGTAGAACCATTACGCAAAGGTTTAATTCCTGGATTTGATGCAACAAAGTTTGCCGCAATAGAAAACAGTGCCTTAGGTGCGGGAATTTCAGGAGCAGGACCGTCCATTTTTGCCTTGTGCAAAGGACAAGAGATTGCCGAAAAAGTAGCTTTTGCAATGACTGAAGCTTATAGAGCCACAGGAATACCATCAGATATACACATTTCAAAGATCAATCCTATTGGAGTTAAAGAAATTACAAATTAAAAATTGACACAATTTTAGTTTCAAAAAAAACAGAAATGAACTATTACAGCTTAAACAATAAACACATTCAAGTTTCTTTTCAAGAAGCCGTTATTCAAGGTATTGCACCCGATAGAGGATTGTATTTTCCTTCTTCCATAACACCTTTATCACAATCTTTTTTTGAGGATATTGAATCGTTATCCAACGAAGCAATTGCTTTTCAAGTGATACAGCAGTTTGTAGGTAACGAAATCCCTGAAGCTGAGTTAAAGCAAATCATTGCAGAAACCTTATGTTTTGATTTTCCATGTGTGCCAGTCGAAGAAAATGTCTATTCGTTAGAATTATATCATGGTCCTACGATGGCTTTCAAAGATGTAGGCGCTCGATTCATGTCTCGTTGCCTTGGCTATTTCAATCGCAATGACGACAAGAAAGTAACCGTTTTGGTAGCTACTTCTGGTGATACTGGTGGTGCTGTAGCTAGCGGATTCTTAGGTGTAAAAGGTGTTGAAGTTGTTATTCTTTATCCATCAGGAAAAGTCAGCGATATTCAGGAACGTCAGTTGACTACTTTGGGTCAAAACATTACGGCGCTAGAAGTCGATGGTGTTTTTGACGATTGTCAAGATATGGTTAAGAAAGCATTTCTAGATGCTAGTTTGCAACACAAAAACCTTACTTCTGCCAATTCCATAAATATCGCGCGTTGGTTGCCACAAATGTTCTACTTTTTCTTTGCTTACAAACAATTGAAAAAGTACAACAAACCTTTAATTGTTTCCTGCCCGAGTGGGAATTTTGGGAATATTTGTGCTGGAATATTAGCCAAAAGATTGGGCTTGCCTATCTTTCATTTTGTGGCTGCTACCAATGCTAATGATACTGTTCCACAATTTTTACAAAACGGAAAATACGAACCAAAACCTTCAGTAGCTACTATATCTAACGCAATGGATGTAGGTAATCCGAGTAATTTTATTCGCATTCAAGAAATGTACCACAACGATTTGAAAGAATTCAACAAAGACTTTTCGTCCTTTACTTTTACGGATGAAGAAACCAAGTTGGCCATGAAAAATATCTATACCAATTCGGGATATATTGCTGAACCTCACGGTGCTGTTGGTTACTTAGGATTAAAAAGAGAAATGCAAAATCACTCCAATAGCATTGGTGTCTTTTTAGAAACGGCACACCCAATTAAATTCTTAGATGTAGTTGAACCCATTTTAAATGTTCAATTGCCAATCCCTACTCAAATAGAAAGTGTTTTAGGTAAAGACAAAAAAAGCATAAAAATTAAAAACTATGACGATTTGAAAGCGTTTTTAGGGTAATTCATTTTTTGACATAACTAAATTTATTGTTTCAAACAATTGGTCTTGATTGAATGGTTTGATAATTACATCATTTATTCCAGTATCATGTATTTTATCAATTACTTCATTTATGTTTAAGGCGGTTAATGCAATTATAGGAGTTGTAATTTTTAAGGCTCTAATTCTTTTAGAGGTTTCATAACCATTTAAAATAGGCATATTGATATCCATTAAAATGACATCAAATTTATTGTTTTTAACTAATTCTAATGCTTCAAAACCATTATTGGCCATTATGCAATTATAATTTTTTGACTCTATAATTTTTCTAGTTACCATTTGATTGATTTTGTTATCTTCAACTACAAGAATGTTTAATTTTAAAAAATTAATTTCTTCGTCTTTTTGAGGTATTTCTACTTTAATGTTTTTTTCTTTTTCTTGTTTGAAAGCAATTGTGAAATAGAAAGTGGTTCCTTGATTTTCTTCACTTTCAATGAAAATATCACTTTCAAATAGTATGATTAATTTTTTAACAATTGATAATCCAAGTCC